>NZ_JASMWN010000016.1:0-140806 GCF_032595355.1 Sedimentitalea todarodis
CCCCCGCCGCCCGCGCCTGCTGAACCGCCTTGTCCAAAAGAAAATGAGCACGATTGGCGCCATCACGCTCAATCACATCCTCAATCGCTTCCTGCCATTCCTGAGATTCAACAGGATCAATGTCCTGAACGTGGTCTGTCATGTGCCCTCTCCCTTGCTCCGTGTCTTTCCGGAGTTAGTTTAGAATTAAACTACAGATGGAAATTTCGATCCGATCCGCAGATGGGCCAGCTAGAATGCCCAGCCCGTTAGATTGAAGCGTGCCTATCATTCCGATATTACGTAACGTAGCCCCCTCCACGCATATCCTCTTTGCAACCGGCGCATAGCTGATAGTTTAGCATTGAACTATATTGCCTTCAGCCCGAGATCCGACCATTGTTCCGTTCTGACTGTTGTGTGGTCCTCTAACGACATACAACAATTTTCGGGCCTCGTGTCTATGGTGGTTATTGAAACACGCATCGGGCCAAGTATCAGGTCTTTCATACAGGGCGCACCTGGGCCGCGATTGCAAGCGCCACGACAAGCATCATGGAGAGCGCCATGCCGAGGTTGATCGTTCTGTGCATTCTTTCAGGCAGGTCCAACTGACCGAGCCGGATACCTGCCCAGAGCCACAGGAAATGGATCGGTATCCAGATCGCATTCATGATCAGAAGCTTGATCACCGTTTCCGTGAACAGGTCTGCGGATAGAAATGAAAACCCGCTAAACAGCGTGGTATTGACCGCATAGGCCTTGGGATTGATGATCTGCAGGGCCACGCCGCCGAGAACACCCGGCGGGCGCGACCGACGGATGAAGGCAAGGCGCGATCCGGCAAGGGCAATCCGCGCCGCCAGGTAGAACAGATATGCGATCGACATCAGAAACAGCACCGTTCGCAAGCGCTCATCCGCAAGCAACGTGGCGGCGAGCCCGCTGATGACGGCGGCGGACACCAGGTTCTGCCCGAGAAACAGACCAAACACATAGCGCGTTCCCGCAGCACGGCCAAAGGCCGACCCGACCCCGGCGGTCGACAAAACCCCCGGTCCCGGCGTCACGATCAGAAAAAAGACCGCCGCCGCGAATGTCAGCATGCTGCGTGCGCCATTCCGAAAACCGGCCTATCCGCGGCCATGACGAACCTCCATCCGCTTTTCGCGCCACCAGATCAGCAGCCCTGACACCACGACGATCGCCGCGCCGATCACCGTCCACCGATCTGGCAGGTTGCCAAAGACCGCATAGCCGCTGATCGTGAGGTAGATCATGAAGGAATAGGTATAGGGCATCAACGTGCCTGCAGGCGCGAACCCATGCGCGCGGGTCAGCAATTCATGCCCCAGCCAGCCCCAGAAACCGAGCGCGATCATCAAACCCCATTCAAGGCCTGTCTGCGGCGTTCGCCACGTCATGATCGCAAAGGGCAACAAGGCAAGAGTTCCGACCGCACCCGCGTACAATTGCATGGTCTGTGCCGCTATCTGCCCGGCCAGCCGTCGTGTCAGGATCGAATACAGCGCCATCATGATGGCATTGACGACCGAAAGCAGCGCCGCCGGATGAAACGCTTCGCCAAAGGGACGGATGATCACCATCACCCCGGCAAATCCCATCAGGATCGCAAACCAGCGCCACGGCCCAACCCGTTCGCCAAGCAATGGCATGGACAGCGCGCAGACGATGATCGGTGCCGAGAACAGGATCGCGGATGTGACCGTCAGGGTCAGATAGTTCAAAGCGACGAAATTCAGGACCGTCGAGCCGACCAGGAACACGGCGCGCAGTATCACCAGCCCGATCTGACCGGATCCGAAACGGGACCACGACAGGCCGCCGCCGCCAATCATGATCAGCGAAATCGCAAAGTGACCGACGTAGCGAAAAAAGGCCAGTTGAAAGGCATGGACCCCCCCCACAACCAGCCATTTCACCGAGGTATCGAGCGTCGCAAACAGGAGGTAGGCGACCAGCATCATCACGATGCCCAGTTCGGCGCGGTCCTGCCTGACCTGCGCGCTCAGCCCCGCCATTTGTTACTTTGCAAAGCGTTTGACATAGAAGTCCACCATTTCCGGCACCAACGCGTCTCCCATCCCCTGATCGACGGCAAGCCCCAGAGCCTCTCGCGCACAGTTGGACATGATCGTGGGCGCGCCCAGGTCATCCGCCATCTGGCCATAATACCCGACATCCTTGCGCGCGTTGCGTACCGAGAAGGCGAGGTTGTTGGCATCGCCGTCAACGGCATAGGCCTTGATGAAATCCATCATCCCGGATTTGAGCGGCCCCGCCGACATCACATCGTAAAGATTGCTGCGTTCGACCCCGGCACGATCCGCCATGGCAAAGGCTTCTGCCATCGCGTTCGCGGTCGTCATCGCAAAGAAATTGTTGATGAGCTTGATCGTGTGGCCATTGCCCAACGCGCCGAGATGAAAGACGTTCTCGCCAAGGTCCTGAAACACCGGCTCGACGGTATCAAAGGCGTCCTTGTCACCGGAACACATGATGTTCAGCAACCCGTCCACGGCGTGCGAGGGCGTCCGCCCCAACGGTGCGTCCAGATAGGTTGCCCCCTTTTCCGCCACGGCCGCGCCCAACGCCTTGGTCGAGCCGGGCAGAGACGTGCCGAAATCGACCACGACAGCACCCGGTCGCAGCCCGGCAATCACGCCGTCGTCGCCATGCATCCTGCTTTCGACCGACTCCGACGTCCCCATGCACAGCATCACGACATCCGACACGCTGGCCAGTTCCGCCGCCGTTTTGGCCTCGGTTGCCCCGGCGGCCACCGCAGCGTCAATGCGCGGGCGGGTCACGTTGCCCATGACCGTCAGGTGATAGCCCTTACTCTGCAGTCGCCCGACCATCGCCGCGCCCATGAGGCCAAGGCCGATAAATCCGATATGTGGTTTGCTCATCTCTCACTCTCCATGTTTCTCTGAACTGCGGCCCATCCGTACGGGGTCTTGCACGGCGGTCCCGGCAAGCGCTCGTTCGATCATCAGCGTTTGCTCCAGGCTTTTTCGTCCTTCTTGCGCATCGACAAGCGGGTCGGCCCGACCGGCAATCACGTCGGCAAAGTGCGTCAGCTGCGCAACCAGCGGCAATTCTCCATCGGCCGCGCGCACCGCTGGAGCAGGAGCCTGCGACCAATCGTCTGCGCCACTCCAGATTGTCAGCGACGGAAACTCAACGGCCCCTGCCGTACCTGCGATTCGCAGATTGTCCTGCCCTGTGGTCGCGATATTCGGATTCTCGCCGGTACCGGCTTCGAATGCCCAGGGCGACGGAGTCGCGTCGGAAAAGGCAAGTGTCGCAACACAGCCGCCTTCAAATCCAAGCGTCACGCCGCCACTTTCAAGCCGTTCCCTGCCGCGAACATGGCGGCTGCCAAACCCCGAAACATGGATGATCTCGCCCAAAAGGTACCGCAGCAGATCGACCTCGTGCACCAGATTGATCAAGACGGGCGATCCCTGCGCCCCGGACCGCCATGGTACATCAAAATAGGCGTCCGGCTTTTTCAGCGCCCAGATCAGCGAGGCCAGCACCGGCGCGCCGATCACTCCGCTCTGCAGGACATCTTTCAATGCCGCAACCTTGGGGTGATAGCGACGGTGGTGCCCCACCAATGTCTTGACCCCGGCGGCGTGGGTGGCCGCGACGATGCGATCAGCCTGTTCCATCGTGCCCGCCACCGGCTTTTCAATCAGCATATGCCAACCCCGCGTCGCGGATTGCTCGGCATGGTCTGCATGCAGATCACTTGGAGTGGCCAGAACAATCCCGTCGGCGAGCACGTCAACCGCGTCGATCGAGGCGAAGCCGGGCGCGTCGAACCCCGACCGAACGGCGGCGTCCGGATCGATCACGCCCGCCAGCGTCAGGTGTGGATGCGCGTTGATATGCGCGATGTGGCGGCTGCCGATCAGCCCGCCCCCCGCCACCAGCAGTCGCGTCACATCACCGCCCCGATCTGCCAGGGTACAAATTCATAATCGCCCAGCCCCTGCGCTTCGGATTTGCTCGGCTCACCCGATGCCACACGCAGGATCATGTTGTATATCTCGTGTCCCTTTTGCTCCAGCGTCACCCCTTCGCTCAGCATATCGCCTGCGTTCACGTCCATGTCGTCGGTCATCCGTGTATACATCTCTGTATTGGTCGCCACCTTGATCGTCGGCGCAGGCTTGGACCCAAAGGCCGATCCACGCCCGGTGGTGAACACCACGAGATTGCACCCCCCGGCGATTTGCCCGGTGACGCTCGCCGGATCATAGCCTGGGCTGTCCATGAAGGTGAAACCGCGCGCCGCCACCGGCTCGGCATATTTGAAGACGCCCATCAGCGGGCTGGTGCCCCCTTTGGCCGCCGCACCCAGCGATTTTTCAAGGATCGTGGTCAACCCGCCCTTCTTGTTACCGGGGCTCGGGTTGTTGTCCATGCTGCCCCGGTTGCGGGCAGTGTAGTCCTCCCACCAGCGGATCAGCCCGACCAGCTTGTCGCCTGTTGCGCGATCCACTGCACGCCGGGTCAAAAGGTGTTCGGCACCGTAAATCTCGGGCGTTTCAGCCAGAACCCCGGTGGCCCCCTGTGCCGCGAGCAGGTCGCTTGCATAGCCAAGCGCCGGGTTCGCGGTGATGCCGGACCACGCATCCGATCCGCCGCATTGAAGGGCCACCATCAGCTCGGACGCCGGACAGGGTTCGCGCCGTGCCTCGTTGGCCAGCGGCAGCATCGCGCGCACCTTTTCGATGCCCAAAGCGACGGTGCGCTGCAAACCGGCAACCGATTGGATATTCATCGTCTGGAACAATGGTCCCTGTTTCAGCCCATAGGCTTCGAGCAGCCAGTCGATCTGGTTCATTTCACACCCCAGCCCGACCATAAGAACACCGCCGTGGTTGGGATGGCGCGCATAGCCCCACATCACCCGTTGCAACGCCTCGAACCCTTCGCCATCGCCGCCCATGCCACAGCCCGTGCCATGCACAAAGGCCACGACCCCATCGACATTGGGGTATTGCGCCATCTCTTCGGGGCCAAAGGCATCCGCAATGCGCCGCGCCGCCGTGGCAGAACAATTCACAGATGTCACAACCGCGATGTAGTTGCGCGTTCCAACCCGGCCGCTTTCGCGCCGAAACCCCATGAATGTATCACGCCGATCTTCTGCCACAGGATCGACCGGACGCAGGTCGGTGCCGAATTCATACGCGGTCTCTGTGTTGCGAAAGGCGACGTTATGGGTGTGGACGTGATCCCCCGGCGCGATGTCCTGTGACGCCAGCCCGATGAACTGCGCGTATTTGCGGATTTGTTCACCTTCTGCGATCTGGCGCGTGGCGATCTTGTGGCCCGACGGGATCAACCCTGTGGTCAAGGTCTCTTCGACCGGCACGCCGACTTGCAAGGCATGGGTGGCAGTCACGACGTTGTCGTCAGCATCTAGGCGAATGAAATCTATCATCGATCTTCTTTCTTTGTACCGTGCGGTATCTCAGGCACAGGATGGCGAGTCAGACTGCCAGCGGTGAATGTCGATATGGGGCTGCGTGGCCAGTCGTGCGCGGGCGGCCAGCCACATCTCGCGCCAGACCTTCCAGTCCGCAAGCACAGCCTGCGGTCGTTCGGCCGAGCGCGCGACGAATTCCGGGAAATGCGCCCGCCCCGTGGGTTGCCCGCTGCGATTGTAGCGCAGATCAAACGACCAGCGGATACCGTCGGAAAGGTTGGGCAGCGACGCATGGGGCAACAGCGGATCCAGTACGACAACGCCCCCTGCCCCGACCGGCACCGGCACGGCCCGCGAGTCGTCCAGATGACCATCGGCAATGGCGGTCTGCACCTTTGGGCAATGGGGCAGCATACGGTCATGGCTGCGCGGCATCACTTGCAGACATCCGTTTTCCGGTGTCGCGTCGGTAATCGCGATCCAGATCGTCACCATCTCGGTCTGATCCGCCTCCTCCAGGGCGACGGCCCGGTCCTGATGCCAGTCCGTACCGCCCACATGGGCGCGGATCTCATCCGCTTTCAATTGTGGAACCGGCGGCTTGATGCGCACGTGCTGTATCGGGTTGGATGTGATTTCGGGACCGATCAGGTCCTCGACCAGGTCCAGCAGGCGCGGATTGGTCAGCATCGCAAACACTGCCGGACCAAAGTGCATCGGGGTGTCCGCCGCTATCCGGTCTCCCGGCAGCGAGATATCCATCGGCTGAAACCAGTCACATCCGGCGGCATAGCTGGCAAGCAGACGCGATTCAAATCCTGCCACGCCTGCAGGCACCCACCCCTGCGCAACCCACCCGTCATAGAGATCATCAAGAAGCTGCGCATACTCCTGACGCACCGGGATCAGCACGGTCGATGCGTCAAGCACGTTTTCGACCACGAGATACCCGTCACGGGCAAAACCGTCGCGTTGCAGTTGGGTCAACATGCCTGTGCCTCGTGTCGTGTCACCCTCGGAAGAACATGGTCAACTCGGGAAAGAACAGGATCATCATCAGAACCACAAGCTGGATCGCGATGAACGGCAGGAACCCACGAAAGATATCCGGCAGCGAAATATGCGGCGGCGCGACCGACTTCAGATAGAAGGCCGCTGGGCCAAACGGTGGCGACAGGAACGATACCTGCATGTTCACGCAGAACAGGATGCCGAACCACACGGACAGGAATCGCGGATCTTCGATCAAGGGTGAAAACACACCAATCTCATCAATCGGCAGTTTCAGAACAATGGGCAAAAACACCGGCATGACCAGCAACACGATCCCGACCCAGTCCATGAATGCGCCGAGGAACAGGAAGATGATCATCATCACGGACAGAACGCCCAATGTCGGCAGGTCATATCCGACAATCAGGTTGGCCACATAGGTCGGCCCGCCCGCAATCGTATAGGCCCCGGCGAGCGCGGTCGCACCGAACGTCACCCAGATGATCGTGCCGGTCGATTTGAACGTGCGCATCAGCGCCTCGCGCACCAGCGTCCAGGAAAATTCGCCGCGCATGATGATCAGGACCAGCACTGCGAAGGTGCCCATGCCCGCCGCCTCAGTGATGCCGGTGATGCCGCCATAGATCGACCCCAGCACGACACCCACCACCAGCAGGGGCGCAATCATCCCCTTGCCCACATCCCAGGCGGCAGCGATCCGCGCCGGTTTGACATAGATGAAGATGTAGGCGAGCAGCACCGCGATGATCCCCGCCCGCGTCATCATCTGTGCCGAATTCAGAACCGTGGTATCTTCGTCGACGCGCCCCATGCTGATGATAAAGCCCGACCGGATCAGGGTGATCGTCAGGAACCCGATGGCGATCATTGACAACAGGGTGGACCCATATACCGCCTTTTGCGCGCCCGTCATATCGTCTGGCCCCGGTTCGGGGAGCGGTGCCAGGCTTGGATTGATCCGCGTTCGCACGATGATATAGAGCATATAGCAAGAGGCCAGTATGAACCCCGGTACGAAGGCCCCCTTGAACAGCGCGTGAATCGAAGTTTCAGTGATCAGCCCGTAAAAGATCAGGACAATCGACGGCGGGATCATCGTGCCCAGCGATCCCGAAGCACAGATCGTGCCAATCGCGAGGTTCTGATCATAGCCCAGCCGCAACATCTGCGGCAGCGCGATCAGACCGAGCAGGACGACTTCACCCCCGATGATCCCCGACATCGCCGCCATCACGACCGCCATCACCGAGGTCACCAGGGCGATGCCGCCACGGGTCCGGTTCAACCAGACCGAAAGGGATGTATACATGTCGCGCGCGATGCCGGATCGTTCCAGTAACGTTGCCATGAGGATGAACAGCGGCACCGATATCAACACGTAGTCGGTGGTCAGCCCGTACATACGCTGCGCCAGGATATTCATCGGCCCGGAACCGAAGTTGCTGAACAACAGGTCGGGTCCGAATTTCATCACCATCACGACGACGGCGAGAAATCCCGAGGCAAACCCCAGCGGCATGCCAATGGCCAGCAGGGCCAGCATCCCGACCAGCAGGACCAGTGAAATTGTACCGATATCCATACGTTGTCCCCTGCTGCGTCAGTATAGGCCCTATTGGACCTTGCTCTGCGCGCGCTTCACTTCTTCGATTGCGATGTCGATGTCATCGGTCACGTCATGTGACTCCGGCGGCTTGTTCCAATCGCAGATCAGGTTGGACACCGCCTGGATGGTCACCAGCGTCAACGTGATCAGGATCAGCGGCTTCATCGTCGCCGGAATGGGCGGGTCCCATGCGGTGCCGAACCGCTCCCATCGCATGAACTTGGCATAGGCTTCGCCAAATCCGCCCCAGATCACGGCAAGGCAGAACACGATGATCGCCAGCGTCGACAGGATGTCGAACACGTGGCGCAGCCATTTGGGCGCGATGTCATACAGGATGAAAATGCGAATGTGGCTGCGCTGCTGCATCGCGTAGAGGCCGGAGAACAGATAGACCATTCCGCCCATCCACAACGACGCCTCGTTCACCCACAGCGTTGGCTGCTCGAACACGTACCGCATGATGACTTCGTAGAACATGATGGCGACAATGATGCCCGGAAGGATCATCGCCACCCGGCTGAATCTCCAGGTAAACGCATCCACCCAGCCCGTACGTTCATGTTCAACCATGACAGCCTCGCAAGTTCAGCCGATGAAAAACGGGCGGCCAGTGTTCCGGTCGCCCGCGCAGAGGGAAAGGTTACTCGGACGCCAGGCCCAGTTGCCTGAGATAGCTCAGATGCGCCTCGACGAGGGCCTCTGCCTCGGGTGTCGTCGCGAACTCAGTCCATGTTGCCTGTGCGGCATCGCGGAATTTCTGCTTTTCTTCCGGCGTCCATGCCGATAGGGTCACGCCCGCTTCCAGCAGTTCCGCGGCGGCTTCGGCGTTCTTCTTCTCGAAGGTCAGTGCCGTGCGCAGAGCCAGCGATTCCATTGCGACCGACATGATCCGGCGATGCGATTCAGGCATCGCGTCCCATCTTGCCTTGTTGCAGGCCAGATGGTCGGACGGCATCGAATGGAAGCCCGGATAGTTTGCGTATTTCACCAGATCGTACAGACCCAATCCGACGTTGTTGGCAAGACCTGACGCATCCGCCCCGTCGATGATCCCGGTTTCCAGCGCCGTGAAGATCTCGGTGAAATCCATCACGATCGGCTTGGCACCGAGCTTTTCAAAGATCTTGGTTTCCATGCCCGGGGGCGAGCGGAATTTCCAGTCCTTGAAGTCTTCGACATTGGCAATGGGCTTGGACGAGGCAAAGCTCTCCTGTCCGTAGACCCACCAGCCAACAAGCTGCATATCGTACTTGTTGTAGAGCTCCTGCGCCGCTTCCAGACCACCGCCATAGTAGAGCCAGCTCAGCTGCTGATAGGGCGTGTCATAGCCGCCCATGATGTCACCGACGAACTGGAACGCCGCGTTCTTGCCGGTCTGATAGGCGCCGCCGGTCATGTCGCAGTCCACGATGCCGGTTGCTGCCGCATCAAAGGTTTCGACCGATTTCACCACCGATGACGAATAGAACATCTCAATTTCAATTTCGCCGTTCGACATCGTCTGCACGTTGTCCACGAATTCAGCAGCGAGCTTGCCCGAGACAGTCTCGGGCGCATAGTGCGTCTGAATGCGAAGGCTTGTGGTTTCCGCCGTTGCCGTCATGGCAGTTGCCGACATCAGCGCGGCAACTCCGACGGCACATGCCGCCTTGGTCAAAATCTTCATTACGTCCTCCCAAACAATGTGTCCGGCCTCACGCTGTTCTTGCCCCGCGCTTGGCGACCGTGAAGAAGAGCCTAGCAACCCACCTCCTATGCGGCAAGAAAAAACCTGAAATTCTAGGAATTTTGAGATTATTGCAATTGTTCAAAATTCGTGCTGGGATGTCCGACACCAAACAAGGCCACAGAATGACCAAGCGTGTCGAGACCACGGACATCTACGAAGACCTGCGGGTCAAGCTTACGACCGCGCATTTCGCGCCGGGCGCCAAGCTCAAACCGTCCGATTTGCAGCCGTTGTATGGGCGATCCGCCAACACCGTGCGCGAAGTGCTGTTCCGCCTGTCGACTGTCGGCCTCGTTCTATTCGAGGATCAGCGGGGGTTTCGCGTCCCGCCGTCAGAGCCCCAGAAACAAAACGATCTCACGAGTTTTCGCATTACGCTGGAACAGGAAGGCGCGACGCAGTCGATGCGCAACGGCGGCATCGAATGGGAGGCACGCCTGACCGCCGCGCATCACAAACTCTCCCATATCGAGAACCGAATCGGCGAGGCGGGCGATATTGCCGCGGTTCTCTTCCCCTGGTGCGCAGCGGAATGGGAGTTTCACGAAACGCTGGTTTCCGCCTCGGATTCCCCATTGCTGCGCAGCACCTTTCAATCCGTCTACGATCAGTTCCGCCAGCAACTTGTCACCAATGAGCGCAACTACGGCTACTTTCCCAAGAACGTCGCCGAGCATTCGCGAATCGTGGAGTGCGCGCTTAGCGGTAGCGCAGAAGGTCTCCGACAGGCGATCTACGATCACCTGTCGCGCAACCTGTTGGTCAATCAGGCGGGCGTCATCTCGTCCGCGATATAGGTTCGGATGATCTCGGCAAAATCGGATTCAGCGACAAACCCGAGTTCGCGCGCCCTCGCAGTATCAAAATCACGGGGCCAACCGGCAACAATCTTCGTGATGTTCTCGTCCGGATCTGATCGAATATGCGCCACCGCGTCCGCGCCCGCGACCGCCCGCAGTGCCTCGATCTGTTCAGCAATAGTACAGGACACACCCGGCATGTTCAGGCTCCGCCGCGCGCCGAGCGGATCCAGTTCCATCGTTCCCGCCCGCATCAGGAACCCGACCGCCGACCGGGGTGATGCGTGCAAATGGCGCACCGTGTCCGGCACCGGCAATACCGCATCCAGCCCATTGAGCGGCTCGCGGATGATCCCCGAGAAAAAGCCGGATGCCGCCTTGTTCGGCTTGCCGGGGCGCACACAGATCGTCGGCAGGCGAATCGACACGCCATTGATGAAACCCTTGCGGCTGAAATCCCCGATCATCAACTCGCAGCACGCCTTTTGCGCGCCATACGACGTCAGCGGGGCCGCCAGGAAATCATCCCCGATCTTGTCCGGGAACGGGGCACCGAACACCGCGATCGAAGATGAGAAGACAAGCCGGGGCAGATAGGTTTCACCGCTGTTCACATGTTCGGCCCGTAAGGCAGACAGCAGGTGCCAGGTGGGAAACATGTTCACGTCCCAGCCCTTGTCAAAATCCTGTTCCGCCTCGCCCGACACGATCGCCGCAAGGTGAAAGATCACATCGGGTCTGAGCGCCGCCAACCGTTCCACGGCACCGGGTTCGGTCAGGCTTCCGGTCATCCGCTGCGCTGCCACGGCACCATCGGGCGCAAACCCCACGTCGTGCAGGATCACCTCTGCGGGCTGTCCCTGCCACCCATCCGCTGCCAGATGATGGGCCAGCTTCTGGCCGATCATGCCGCCGCCGCCCAGGATCAATATTCTCGTCATCGGTCACTCCACCTTCAGATTGTTGCGGGCGCAAAGTTCCAGATAGAGGCCCGAATGGTCCTTTTCCGCACCATCCATCTCTTCGCAGAAATGGGCGAAACGATCCCGGATATGCTGCGAGGTCGGCAGCGCGAGGCTCAGGCTAGCGGCCTCGCCCAGCAGGTTGTCCAGATCCTTGAGTTGAATTTTCGACAAGCCACCAGGGGCGAAATTGCGCTCGGTCATCCGCGCGCCATGCTGTTGCAGGATCGTGCTGTCGGCAAAACCACCCTTCAGCGCGTCGCGCACCGCCGCAGGATTCGCACCGCCCTTTTCCAAGAGCAGCATCGCTTCGGCCACCGCTCCGATCGTGATCGCGACAATCGCCTGATTGGCCAGCTTGGACAGTTGCCCCGCCCCTGCCGGGCCCACATGCACCGGACGGCCCATGGCCTCAAAGACCGGCACCGCGCATTCAAACGCGGCTGCATCTCCGCCGACCATGATGGCAAGACTCCCCGCCTCCGCCCCCCTGGTGCCCCCAGACACAGGCGCGTCCAGATGATCGACACCGAGGCTGGCCAGATGATCCTGCTGGGCACGCGCTTCCTCCGGTTTGGTCGAACTCATATCCAGCCACACGGCACCGCGCGCCAATGCCGCCATCACGTCTGCATCGCGGGTCATGGCACCCGTCGCCACCCCGTCGCTCAGCATGGTGATGACAAAATCGGCACCCGTCACTGCCTCGGCCGGGCTTTGGCAACAGGTGGCACCGTCAGACACGAGCGCCTCGGCCTTGGCCGGCGTCCGGTTCCATGCCTGCACCGGAAATCCGGCCCCCAGCAGATTGCGTGCCATCGGCCCGCCCATCAGCCCCGTGCCCAAAACGGCAATTGTCGGTTTCATCCTCATTCTCCCTTCAAATCGACGCGGTCATGCCGCCATCGACAAACAGCGTTTGACCATTCACGAATGACGACCCCGCCCCGGCCAGGAATACCGCCGCCGCCACCAGCTCGTGCACGTCCCCCCAGCGCCCGGCGGGCGTGCGCCGTTCCAGCCATTCGGTAAACGCCGGGTCATCGACCAGCGCCTGGTTCAGAGGTGTCTTGAAATATCCCGGTGCGATCGCATTGCATTGCAATCCGTGCCGCGCCCAGTCGGTCGCCATCCCGCGTGTCAGGTTGCGGATTGCTCCCTTGGTCGCGGTATACGGCGCGATGCCGGGGCGGGCCAACTCGCTCTGGACCGAGGCGATGTTGATGATCTTGCCACGTCCACGCCCGATCATGTGTCTGGCCACCGCCTTGCCCACCAAAAAGGCGCTTGTCACATTGGTGCGCAGCAGTCGGTCCCAGGCCTCTTCCGGAAAGTCCTCGAGCGGCGCGCGATGCTGCATTCCGGCGTTGTTGATCAGGATGTCGATCGAACCGATCTCGTCCTCGATCCGGGAAACACTCTCGGTTACCGCGACACCATCGGTCACGTCAAACGCCGCCTCCGACACGTCAAGACCATCCGCGCGCATCGCCTCTGCAGCCTCACTCAATCGTTCGGCATTTCTGGCATTCAACACCACGCCTGCACCATGTTCAGCCAACCCTCTGGCCAGCGCGCGCCCGATCCCCAGACTGGAGCCGGTGACCAGCGCCCTCTTGCCTGTCAGGTCAAAATATTTCTCCGTCAAACGCTCTCTCCCCAAAGCTCTGGCGCCGGTGACCCGACGGAACTGGACCCTAGTATTTTGAATCGCTTTCGACTAGGCCATTAAAAAACGGCGCGTTTCAGGGCCGGTTCTGGGAGAAAAAATGAAGGCTGTGGTCATCCACGCGGCAGAGGATTTACGCGTAGAAACATGTGCTTCCGATCCGGTCCTAACAGGACAGGTTAAGGTGCGCATCGAAGCTGGTGGTATTTGCGGCTCGGACCTCCATTACTATCACGACGGTGGTTTCGGGGCCGTCCGGCTGCGCGAACCGATGATCCTCGGACATGAAATTTCCGGAACCATTGCCGAAGTCGGAGAGGGCGTCACCGGTCTGGCAGCAGGCGACCGGGTCGCCGTTTCACCCAGCCGCCCGTGCCATGCCTGCGGTTATTGCGAGCGGGACCTCTTCAACCATTGTCTGAACATGCGGTTTTACGGCAGCGCCATGCCGATGCCCCATATCCAGGGCGCATTTCGCGAAGAACTGGTGGCGGATGCCAGTCAATGTCATGTGATCGCGCCGGAGGTTCCGGCCGAACTTGCCGCCTTTGCCGAACCGCTGTCCGTTGCCCTGCACGCGCTGAACCGCGCCGGGGACATCGCGGGCAAGCGTGTCCTGATTACCGGTTGCGGCCCGATCGGGGCACTGGCGGTGCTCGCGGCCAAATCGCGCGGCGCGGCGCTGGTCGTTGTCACCGACGTGATCGATCACGTGCTGAACATCGCAAAATCCACGGGTGCCGATCGCGCGATCAACGTCGCCGAAAACAGTGACTGGATCGAGGACTTTCGCGCCGACGAGACCGGTTTTGACGTGATGATCGAGGCATCGGGCAATCAACACGCCCTGCGCAGCGGGCTTGAGGTTCTGCGCCGTCGCTCGGTCCTGGTACAGGTTGGACTTGGCGGCGACGCATCATTGCCATTGAACCTGTTGGTTTCAAAGGAAATTGACCTGCGCGGTGCCTTCCGGTTCCACGCGGAATTCACCGATGCCGTCGCCCTGATCAACGCCGGCACGCTGGATCTGCAAGCGCTTCTCAGCGCGCGTTTTCCCCTGGCGCGGGCCAGACAGGCCTTTGAATTGGCAGGCGACCGGACCCGCGCAATGAAGGTGCAGATAGATTTCAATTCACCCCCGCACAACGAGGCAACGGATGGCACGACTTGACAGCAAACGCGCATTGATAACGGCAGCAGGCCAGGGCATCGGCAAAGCCTCTGCGCTGGCCATGGCCGCCGAAGGTGCGCAGGTCTTTGCAACTGATATCAACCCCGACACGCTGGCCGCCCTCGCGGACGAGGCGGACGGGCAGATCGAAACCTTTGCCATGGACGTGCTGAACGCAGAGTCGGTCGCAGAGGGAATCGCCCGCGCGAAACCTGACGTGCTGTTCAATTGCGCCGGTTTCGTCCATGCCGGATCGATCCTCGACGCCACCGACGACGATCTGGATTTCGCGCTGAATCTCAATGTCAAATCCATGTTCCGCACCATTCGCGCTGCACTTCCCGGTATGCTTGAACGCGGCGGCGGGTCGATCATCAACATGTCGTCGGCCTGTTCCTCGGTCATCGGCGCGCCGAACCGTTTTGTCTATGGCACCACCAAGGCGGCGGTGATCGGGCTGACCAAATCGGTCGCCATCGAATACATCACCCGCGGCATCCGCTGTAATGCCATCTGCCCCGGTACTGTCGAAAGCCCGTCGCTGCACGACCGGCTGCGCGCCACCGGTGATTATGACAAGGCGATGAAGGATTTCATCGCGCGCCAGCCCATGGGCCGGATCGCCAAGGCCGAAGAAATCGCAGCACTCGTGGTGTATCTCGCCAGCGACGAAAGCGGATTTACCACCGGCCAGCCCCACATCATCGACGGTGGCTGGTCCGGCTGACCCCTAAACCTCACGCAAGGAGAGCGCCTCATGTCGGACAAGAAACCTCCGCTCCGGTCGCAAAAATGGTTCAACAACCCGGACGACCCGGAAATGACCGCGCTCTATCTTGAGCGATATCTGAACTACGGCCTCACCCGCGAGGAACTGCAATCAGGCAAGCCGATCATCGGCATCGCCCAGACCGGCAGCGATCTCAGCCCCTGCAACCGGCACCATATCGAATTGTCCAAACGCGTCCGTGACGGGGTCATTTCCGCAGGCGGCACGGTGATCGAAATCCCGGTGCATCCGATTCAGGAAACCGGAAAACGTCCTACTGCAATGCTTGATCGCAACCTCGCCTATCTGTCGCTGGTGGAAACGCTGTATGGCTACCCGATTGACGGCGTCGTGCTGAACATCGGTTGCGACAAGACCACGCCCGCCCTCTTGATGGCGGCGGCGACAGTGAACATTCCGGCGATTGCGCTGTCGGTCGGCCCGATGCTGAACGGCTGGTACCGGGGCGAGCGCACCGGATCGGGCACGATCGTCTGGAAGGCGCGTGAACTGCTCGCTGCGGGCGAAATCGACGACGACGGCTTTCTCGAACTGGTTTCTTCTTCGGCCACCTCGGTCGGCTATTGCAACACCATGGGCACCGCCAGCACGATGAACTCGCTGGCCGAAGCGCTTGGCATGCAACTCCCCGGCTCTGCCGCCATTCCCGCGGCCTACCGAAAGCGCGGTCAGATCAGCTATGAAACCGGCAAGCGAGTCGTGCAGATGGTGCATGATGATCTGCGGCCAACCGACATCATGACCCGCGAAGCCTTTGAAAACGCGGTGGTTGTCAATTCGGCCATCGGGGGATCGACCAATGCGCCGATTCACCTGAACGCCATCGCCCGCCACCTGGGTGTGGAGCTGGACAATGACGACTGGCAGCGGCTTGGCCACAAGGTTCCGTTGCTGGTTAACCTGCAACCGGCGGGCGCCTATCTGGGCGAAGACTATTTCCACGCGGGCGGCGTCCCTGCCGTGATCGGCGGATTGCTGGGTGCGGGCCTCTTGCCGCATCCCGACGTGATCACCGCGAATGGCAAGACGATGGCCGAGAACTGTGGCGACAAGCGCACTGAAACCCCGGACGTGATCAAACCGATCGCCGAGCCGATGACCAAGGAGGCCGGATTCATCAACCTGTCGGGCAACCTCTTTGACAGCGCGATCATGAAAACCAGCGTAATTTCCGAGGAATTCCGCGACCGCTATCTCTCCAACCCCGATGACCCGGATGCTTTCGAAGGCCGGGCAGTCGTCTTTGACGGGCCAGAGGATTTTCACAAGCGGATCGACGATGAAAGCCTCGCGATCGACGAACACTGTGTGCTGATCATGCGCGGCGCAGGCCCTATCGGCTATCCCGGCGGGGCCGAGGTCGTGAACATGCGCCCGCCCGCCTATCTGCTCAAGCGTGGCATCCATGCGCTGCCCTGCGTCGGTGATGGCCGCCAGTCGGGCACCTCCGGCAGCCCTTCGATTCTCAACGCCTCGCCCGAAGCCGCCGATGGCGGTGGGCTGGCGCTGGTCGCGACCGGCGACCGCATCCGCATAGACCTGCGCGCCTTCACTGCCAACATGCTGGTGGAAGACGCAGAGCTTGAACGCCGCCGCAACGCCCTGCCCGACCGCCCCTTCGCGCCGCCCAGCCAGTCACCCTGGCAGGACATATTCCGCGAAAAGGTCCGTCCCTTCTCGGAAGGCATGGTGCTGGATGGCGCGACAGATTTCCAAGACATCGCGCGAAAATCGACCCCGCGCGACAATCACTGACAGGAGACGACGATATGAAACTGGTACGTTACGGTGAGCGCGGCGCAGAAAAACCCGGCCTCATCGACGGCGGCGGCACGCTGCGCGACCTGTCCGGCCAGGTGGCCGACATCGCGGGTACAACGCTGGATGACGCCACGCTCGACAAATTGCGCGCGCTTGATGCCGCCAGCCTGCCAGCGGTTTCGGGCGACCCACGGCTGGGCCCCTGCGTTGGCAATATCGGCAAGTTTCTCTGCATCGGGCTGAACTACTCCGACCACGCCGCCGAAACCGGCGCGGACATTCCCGAACACCCGATCCTGTTCTTCAAGGCCAACTCGGCCGTCGTGGGCCCCAACGACAACGTCAGTATGCCACGCGGATCGACCCATACCGACTGGGAAGTGGAATTGGGCGTGGTGATCGGCAAGACCGCGAAATATGTCAGCGAGACCGATGCGCTCGATCATGTCGCCGGCTATTGCGTGGTCAACGATGTGTCAGAGCGGTATTTTCAGACACAGTTGACCGGCCAGTGGACCAAGGGCAAATCCTGCGACACGTTCGGGCCGACCGGTCCCTGGCTGGTGACCCGCGACGAGGTTCCAAACCCGCAGGCGCTCGACATGTGGCTGGACGTGAACGGTGAGCGCAGGCAGACCGGCAACACCAGCACCATGATCTTCACCGTGGCGCAGATCATCGAGCATCTCTCGGGCCTGATGACCCTTCATCCGGGTGACGTGATCTCGACCGGCACGCCTCCGGGTGTCGGTATGGGGATGAAGCCGGAGCCGGTATACCTGAAATCCGGCGACCGGATGGATGTCTGGATCGAGGGTCTCGGCCAGCAGACCCAGACCGTGACCGAGGACAGCTGATATGACCGGCAAACCCGACCTCCTGATGATCGGCTCGGTCACCGACCGAATGATGGCCCGACTCACAGCCGAATTCACCGTCCACCCGCTCTTTGATCAGCCCGACGAGGCCAGGTTTCTGGCCGATCACGGCGCGGCGATCAGCGCCGTTCTGACCAACGGCCATGACGGGCTGCGCCCCGACCTGATGGCGGCGCTGCCGAACCTGAAAATCGTGTCGAGCTATGGCGTCGGCTATGACGCCATCGATGCAACTGCGGCGGCAGAACGCGGCATCGTCGTCACGCACACGCCTAACGTGCTGAATGACGAAGTCGCCAATACCGCCTTGCTCCTCTGGTTCGCGGTCAGCCGCCGCTTGGTGCCAAACGATGCCTATGTTCGCGCCGGACGCTGGGAGAACGAAGGCAACACCCCGCTGACCCATTCCGTTCAGAGCCGCATGGTTGGCATTGTCGGACTGGGTCGCATCGGGCAGGCGATCGCCGACCGGCTCGCCGTCTTTGACAGCACCGTGCTCTATCATGCCCGCAGCCCCAAGAACGTCAGCTATCGCTACTATGCCAACCTGACCGAGATGGCCGCCGACAGCGATGTTCTGATCTGCATCACACCGGGCGGTCCCGAGACCAAACACCTGATCAACAAGCCGGTGATAGACGCGCTTGGTCCCGACGGCATTCTGGTCAATGTCTCGCGCGGCTCCGTGGTAGACGAAACCGCGATGGTCGAGGCCTTGAAAGACGGTCGTCTTGGCGGGGCGGGCCTTGACGTGTTCGATCAGGAACCGCGTGTCCCGGCGGATCTCCTCGCAATGGATAACGTCGTCCTGCAACCCCATGTGGGCAGCGCGACGCATGAAACCCGGCAGGCAATGGGTGATCTGACCTGTGATAACCTCAGTCAATGGCTGAAGGACGGCACCACGGTCACCCCGGTGCCAGAGTGTCAGACCCTCTGAAACCGGCATGGGCTCTGGCAACGAGCTAGAGACCGAACCCACCATAGGGAATGAAACGCACGGTATCGCCGGGGCGAATGTGGCGCGCGCCATCGCCAATCTCGACCAGCCCATCGGCCCAACTCAGCCCGCTGATCCGACCCGACCCTTCCGAGGCAAACACCTCGGCCCGACCGTCGCGCATCCGCGCGCGCAGATATTCCCGCCGCCCCGGTTTCTTGCGCTTTTCGAATGCGGCGGGCACATCAAACCCTTGCGGTTCGCGCCACGCAGCCCCCGCCAGAAGGCTCATGGCAGGACGCGCAAAGACCAATGTACAGACCATCGCCGCGACCGGGTTTCCCGGCAGCCCGAACACCGGCACCCCATGCCACAGACCAAGCGCCAAAGGCCGCCCCGGCTTGATCGCGATCCGCCATTCCTGCATCGCGCCCGCCTGTTGCAGCAGGGCCGACACATGGTCCTCATCCCCCGCCGAAGCGCCACCGCTGGTCAGGATGACATCCGCCGATTTTGCCGCCGCATCGAGCTGGTCGCGCAGCGCCTCGCGATCATCGGCGACCCGACCCAAATCTACCGGATCAAACCCGAATGCCCGCGCCATTGACAAGAGCATGGGTCGGTTTGCATCGAATATCTGCTCCGCGGCCACCGCCTCTCCCGGCTCGACAAGCTCGTCGCCCGTTGACAGCACCGCCACCCGCAGTCGTTTGCGAACCGGCACGTGCGCAACACCCACCGCCGACATCAATGCCAGATCCACCGCTGTAATCTCTCGACCCGCGCGCAGCGCCACGTCGCCCGCGACCACATCCTCGCCCGCCTTGCGCGTATTCGCACCGGATTTCAGTGGCCCCCGAAAGGCGATCTGACGGCCATCACAGGTCACATCCTCTTCGAGAATTACCGTATCCACACCGCCCGGAACCGCCGCACCGGTCAGGATGCGGATTGCATGGCCTGCGGGCACGATCCCATCAAACGGCACCCCGGCGGCGGCCCGGCCTTCGATCAGGGGCAGCACATGCGGTCCTTCAAGCGCACCGCCGGCAAAGCCATAGCCATCCACCGCCGAATTCGGCAGTGGCGGGTTGGATCGCGCGGCGATCACGTCCTGTGCCAACACACGGCCAGACGCATCCTGCAGAGGTATGGTTTCGGTGCGGGTCACTGGCCTCAGCCTCGTGCGCAGCATGTCCAGCGCATCCTCAACCGGCGTCCATGCGACACCGGCAGGCAAGGCAAAGCAATCATTGCGCAGAGGGGGAGGTGCGATTGGCGTGCTGGCCGCCTTCATCAACCGTTCTTCGTGACCCAACCCCATGATCCATCCTTCCTCTGGCGCATCCACAGCCAACAGTTCCCCAAGGGTCGCGGGGTCCAGCCGTGACAATGCGCGGACCAGCAACCTCACCTGCGCCGCATCCCGCAATTCGCCATTGGCCTCGGCCTGCTTGACCGCCGGATTGATCAGCCCCGGCCAGATTTCGACCAATGCAACCGGCGTATCAAGCGGCTCAAACGGCCAGACGGCAACGGTCTCAGAAAATTGCCGACGCAACCGTGCCAGCACCGGCACCCCCATCAGGACCTGCGAGCCGACTGCGCCGGCACCGGACAATTGCCAGCAACTGAAACTGCCCTTGGCAAGCGTCTCACAGGCCCGCCGTTCAGCGAAGTCATTCGCATAGTTCGCCTTGTTGCGCGGCAAACCGTCGATATCGCGTCGCAAGCCATTACCCCAGAACGGCCCACGCCCGTTCCCGATCCTGCGATTGATCTCGCCCGCAAGGTCAAACCGGTTGTTGCCCTTCGGCGCATCTTCGATACGTGACTCGATCCAATCCCACAGGGCCAAGGGATCATCATTTCCGGTGAGAGCACGGCAGAATCCTGCGGAATAGCCGAATGGAAAATCGAACCCGATCAAAAGGCGCCGCCCCGCCGCAATTTCTGTCTCGACTAGATCGCGCAGCCAATCTTCCGCCACCTGACGATTGCGCTGATACACTGGTCCCTCTACCTGACCGTCGCGCGCGATACAGGCCCAGATCGCATCCTTTTTCGCTGTTGGACCCCGGTCATTTCCACCGGACCAATCCACGACCACAAAGGTATCAAACCGGCTCACAGGCCCACCTCGGAAAGGACAAAATCGGCGATCCCGGCCGTGTCATCAAGATCGAACACCGGGCAATCCATCTCGAGCGGCACGTTGCTCGCCACCGCGCGGATGGTCGTGTCTTCACTGGCAATCAGCCCCTGACCCGCTTCGGCCCTATGCGTTTCGATCTTGGCATGGCCCTCGCGCTTGTATCCTTCGATCAGCACCAGATCGACCGGCGACAAGCGTGCCAGCAACGTCTCCATCCTCGGCTCGTCCGCACCCCGCAATTCGTGCATCAGCGCCCAGCGTTTGCCCGAACCCAGAAACACCTCCTGCGCCCCGGCAACCCGATGGCGATGGCTGTCCCGGCCCGGCTGATCAATGTCAAACGCATGATGCGCGTGTTTCAGCGTGGAAACCGTGAAACCTCGCCCGGTAATCTCTGCAACCAACCGCTCGACCAACCCGGTCTTGCCGGTGTTCTTCCAGCCGACGATCCCGTAAACTCTCACGCCGCGCCCTTTCGCATCCGCTCCGCCGCGGCCAGATCATCCGGCGTATTGACGTTGAAGAACGGGTCGACATCGCTGACCGGAAACACCGCCTCGCGCGCGCGATGCCGGTCGGTCCAAAGCACCACCTTGCGCAAGCCATCATTCAGCGCCGTGCGCAGATCGTCGCGCAACGACACAGGCCACAGCCCGAATGTCGGGTGTCGCAACTGACCGCGCTTTGCATCAGGGGTCGCGGCCAGAACCAGCGGCGCATCCATTCCCCGAGCGGTTTCTTGCAATCGCGTGACGAGATCACCGGGAAAGAACGGCGTATCCGCCGCCGCTGTTACAATGCTGTCCGCGCCCTGTGTCGCGGCCCAGTCGAGCCCGGCCAGAACCCCGGCCAATGGCCCTGCGTACCCCGTGATACTGTCCGCCAACACCGGCAGGCCAAAATCGTCAAACCGCGCAGCATCGCCGTTGGCGTTCAATGCCAGGCCGGTCACCTGCGGCGCCAGCCGGTCGATGACCCGCGACAGCAAGGGCCGTCCACCCAGCATCAGCAACCCCTTGTCGCCGCCGCCCATCCGGGTCGCCAGCCCACCGGCAAGGATCACGCCCAGCGGGCCGCTCATGCCTCTGAACTCTTTCTGCGATGTTTGCGCTCTTCCACCGGTACCGAGGCCGGATCGACATCCCGCAACAACCGCTCATCACCGGCAAGGCACACAAATCGCTGACCGCGCATGCGTCCGATCAGCGTCAGCCCCACCTGTTGCGCGATCTCGACCCCCCATGCAGTAAACCCGGACCGCGAGGCCAGCACCGGAATTCCCATCATCGCAGTCTTGATCACCATTTCCGAGGTCAGCCGACCGGTGGTGTAGAGGATCTTGTCCTCGGCCCCCGTGCCCGTTTGCAGCATCCAGCCGGCGATCTTGTCGACCGCGTTATGCCGGCCCACGTCCTCCATGTAGACCAGAGGCCGATCCTCGTGGCACAGCACCGTGCCATGGATCGCCCCGGCCTGCAGGTACAGCGACGGGGTCCGGTTGATCGTCGCCGCCAGCGCATATAGCCAACTCGTGCGCACCGGCGTTACGGGCAGGCGCACATCCTCGAGCCCTTCCATCATGTCTCCAAAGACGGTACCAACCGCACAACCCGAGGTACGGGTCTTTTTCTTCAGCTTGTCTTCGTAACTCGTCTGCCGTTCGGTCCGCACGACGACGGTCTCCAGATCATCATCGTAATCGACCCCGTTGATCCGGTCATCCGGGAGCAACATCCCCTGATTGCGCAGGAACCCCAACGCCAGATATTCGGGATAGTCGCCGATGGTCATCGCCGTCACGATCTCCTGCGCGTTCAGAAAGATCGTCAGCGGGCGCTCTTCCACCACGTTGATCCGGCTGATTTCACCAGTCTGGTCAACGCCTTCGACGGCACGCGTTAACCGCGCGGCCGAAGGGTCGGGCGCGATGATATAGTCCGCGATGTCCAGTTCCTTGGCCAATTGCAAACCTCCGCATTCGCCGCTAGTGCAGTCGGGCATAGTCTAGGGTCAACGCATGCCGTCCACCACCGCGAAATCGTACTTCTGGAAAGGGATAAGGGACAGCAGCCCCTTCATCTTCGTCGCCGCGCCGTTCGGGCTCCTGTTTGGGGTTCTGGCCACCGAGGCGGGATTGAAGCTGGTTGAAACAATGACGTTCACGATGACGGTCTTTGCCGGGGCCGCGCAGTTCGCGGCGCTGCAACTGATGCAGGAAAACGCACCGACCCTTATCGTGCTGGCCTCGGCCCTCGCCGTGAACCTGAGGGTGGCGATGTACTCTGCCGCGTTGACCCCCTATCTGGGGGCCGCGCCGCTGTGGCAGCGGGCGTTGGTTGCCTATTTCACCGTCGATCAATCCTATGCCCTGTCCGTTGTACAGTTCGAGACCGATCAGGACATGGCCCTGCCCGAAAGAGTTGCCTATTTCGCCGGAACCTGCGCGCTGATTGCGCCCTTCTGGTACTGCGCGACACTGGTCGGGGCGGTCATGGGGGCCCGTATTCCCGAGAGTTGGGCATTGGATTTTGCGCTGCCCATCGCGTTTCTGGCGATGATTGCGCCGATGCTGCGCACCCCCGCGCATATGGTTGCGGCCGTGGTGTCGATCGTCACCGCCATCGCGGCAGCCGGGTTGCCTTACAATTCCGGATTGCTGGTCGCCGGACTTGCCGCGATGATGGCCGGGGCACGCACCGAAGCCTGGCTCGAACGGCGCGGGCTATGGACATGAGCCCCGATCCCGTCACCCTCTGGACCGTCATCATCGGGCTCGCCATTGGCAGCTTTGCCCTGCGGTTTGTCTTTATCGGGTTGGTTGGAAACCGGCCGCTGCCGCCTTGGCTGCTACGCCACCTGCGCTATACGGCGGTGGCGATCTTGCCCGCGCTGGTCACGCCGCTGGTCATCTGGCCTGCGGCGACCGGCGGTGTACCCGATCTGCCGCGCATGGCGGCGGCGGCCTCGACCATCGCAATCGGCCTGCTGACCAAGAACGTGATTGCCGCCATCTTTGCAGGCGCAGGCACGCTCTACGGGTTGCTCTATCTACTGGGTTAGCGGTTTGACGCCTTCATCCAGCGCCTTTTGCAGGTCCGGATCATCGTCTTCGTAATACCGCGTGGTGGTGACGCCGGGAATTTGCCCGAACTGCTCCATCAGCTTGTTCGGGGACATCACGCTTCTGATCGATCCAAACCCGGGCACCTGCGACAACAGTTCCGAGGTGGCGGAGGAGCAGAATGCGTCATTCACCGGCCCGGCCTGCAGTGCAAGCTGATAGGCGGTCTGTGCCTGCGTCGCCGAAACGTCAATCGTCTGGCTGACGACGTGATAGGTGCTGCGTGCATGGGCGCTGCGATAGCCCTTTTCCATGCCCGGCGTAATTCCAAAGAGCACGTCATGCCGTTCCGGCGTCGCCTCGGAAAAGAACGAACCGGCAGGATCAAAGATCACCCGTTCCGACGCGTTGATCAGCAATCCGGTATGCGCGCCGCTGCCCGTGCGGTTGTTGATCATCGTATAGAGGGTCAGCGAAGGTGGACCGGAATGGCGGTAGGACGCGCGCGCGACAACATCATCGGCCGCATAGACGCGCGGCTTGGAACAACCCGCCACCACAAGGATCAAGGCCAGACAGGCGAATACAATTTTCATGTGCAAGGGTCGGGATCAGCGCGCAAAGATCGCCAGAAACACCAGGAACGCGAGGATGCAGATCACGGACCAGGTGGTGAACCGCATGAAACCCTCAAACGTTTTGGTCTGAACTTCGATGTCCATCTCGCCGTGCTTGTATTCCGCCATCTTTGAAATCCTGTTCGCGTTGCGTTGCCATTATCTACCGCATTCGCAAATCCCTGTCACCGCGTCAACCAGACACGGCAGTGCAATTCTACGTCAGTCAAACCCGCCAAGCTCTAGAATCGAGCAATCAGGCCAGCCATAGCCCCATCGCCAGGGCAAACCGGAACAAGGTCCGCCGCCGAATCGCACCGCCAGGTACATGCTCTCGGCGATCACAGAATAGGCCTGTTCGACCGTCTCGACAGCCACCTCGTAATGGTCAGCAACCTGGGCTTTGCGGCTCTCTCCCGTATCCACTACACAGCTGCGCAGCGCCGCATCCGCCTGCAACCGTGCATCATAGCT
Source organism: Sedimentitalea todarodis (assembly GCF_032595355.1). Taxonomy (NCBI): domain Bacteria; kingdom Pseudomonadati; phylum Pseudomonadota; class Alphaproteobacteria; order Rhodobacterales; family Paracoccaceae; genus Sedimentitalea; species Sedimentitalea todarodis. The sequence continues at coordinate 25,080 of NZ_JASMWN010000016.1, forward strand.
GGCCCTTGCCGTCCGCGCGCCCGCGATCGCGTGATAGGCGCGGTCATGGATCACGCAACAGGCCTCCCACGGCGGTGCCTCTTTATGAACGGCGGCAAAGTCCGGGAGTTGCGAAGACACCAGACGCCAGACCCCGGACAGCCCACCGCTGCACCCGTCGGTCTCAAACGGGGCCAGCGTGGTGCCGTCTTTGCCGATCCGTGCGATCAGCGCCCGATGCGCAGGCAGTTCCAGCGCACGTCCAATCCCGTCGCTTTCGCCGTCGTCACTCTGGGCAACGACACTGCCAGGCAAGATCAACGCCAGCGCAAGCGCCTTACGGAGATGCATCGCGATACTCCTTTGCAGGGATCGACAGGCCCAGTTCTTCGGACATCCAAAGCACCAACCGCTCCGGCGTGCTCAGCCCCGCCCGAATGGCGAGCACCTGTCGCGCCAGCGCCGGTTCGTCGGTGATCAGCCCGTTTGCTCCCATCGAGATCATCTTGGACATCTCCAGCGGGTCATTGACGGTCCAGACATAGAGGTCCTTGCCCGCCTCCTGAATGCTGTTAGTCAGCCACGGGGTCGCCCGGCTCATGCTCAATGCAACAAAATCGCCATCCAGACCGGCCATGTTGCCAACCGCTGTCGCCGCCAGAACACCGGTCCGCCAATCGGGTTCCAGCTTCAGCATCTTTTTCACCGCCGGGTATTTCAGCGACATTGTAGCGATCTCGCCCACCATCCCGGTTTCCTTGACGACCCCGATAACCCGGTTCTCCAGATCCTCGTCATGACCGTAATACTTCAACTCGATCAGAACCTTTGATCGCCCCTTCGCAAGCTCCAGCACGTCGCGCAGCAACGGCGTCCGTTGATCGGCATAGGCCGGATCGAACCAACCGCCGATGTCGATATCAGCAAGCTCTTCCAGAGTTGCATCCCAGATTTTCAGATTGACGCCTGACAATTTCATATAGTCGCTGTCATGTATGACCACGACCTGCCCGTCGGCGGTTTCCTGGACATCGATTTCAACCCAGTCGGCACCTTCTTCAAGCGCCTTTTCCATAGAGGCCAGGGTGTTCTCGGGCCGGCTGCCCGCTGCACCGCGATGCGCTATGATCTCGACATCGTCCTCTGTAGAAATCTCGTCCAGCAGCGCTGCCGCCGACCAGAACCCAAGCGCCACGAGGGCTGCAAGTCCGGCGCCGATCCATTTCAACCGCAGCCGCAACCCGCCCGCTGCGCGCGCCGGCGCTGTCTCCAGCCGCACATCCTTGGTGACGAACCCGTTGATCACATGGGCAAGCGCCCCCAAGGCGAGGGCCGATACGGCAGTATTCGCAAGACCCCAGATTGTCACCAAAGCAAGCGTCAAAGCCAACGCCAAACGCAATCCACCTTCCACGCGCAACGGCATGAGATGCAGGATGCCGGTCGCGATCATGCCGACGCCCGTTACAAGAACGATGCGTACGGCCAGCCAGATCACCACTTCACGCTGCAACCGGAACCGTCGTCCCGACATGCGGGTCGCGCTTTCCGCAAAGGCCCGGCGTGGCGTAACGTCCTCAAACAGCACCAAATGCAGCGCCAAAGCCCAGCCGGTCAATGTGATCAGCAACAGCACAACAAGCGCCAGGACAATAAGGCCGATCACTCCGCCAGCAATCCACGCCTCGGGTGGCATTTCGGTCAGGTAATAGTTGATATCGTAATCCGACAGCAGCAGCCATGCCACCAGCAGCCCGGCCAGCACGAAGGGCAGCGCCATCACCAGTACCCGCAACACAAACAGCACCGCAAAGGCAATCAGAGGCCTTATCCGTCGGACGACCGCAAGCAGCGCGGCACGAGCGCTCGCAAGCCGGTCGGTCCCGCCCGCGCGCCATAGTGCCGCCATCAGAGCAAAGCCCAGAACCTCGACCAGTAGGACCAACGCCAGCACGGCTACGGCGGCAATGAACCCCGCCGGTGTCAGCAGAAACCCGGCAATGTCCTGATCGGTCAGCGCCGATTGATCCGACAGCGACACGGCGAGGTTAAGCAGCAATCCCAGCAGAGGGGCCAGCACGGCATAGATCGCCAACCGCAATCCCAGATAGAGTCCGATGATGACAGGTCCGCGCGACAATGCGGCCTTATAGGCGGCGATTGAGGTGGCTAGGGCCGACATGGGCGCAATGCTCCTTCAGCGTGCGGAACTCTCGCGCCATAGAACGCCACTCACCACCCTGACACAAGGGCGACTCAGGTCTTTTCCAGTTCCGCCGCCAGCCGAAACCCAATCCGATTTGCCGGGACATCCGCACTCGGTTTCGGCAAGGCGCGCAGCATCACACTCAACTGGCTCACATGCTGGATCAGCTGGGTCCGGACACCGGAGGCGTCGCTGCCGTAGAACGTCACGATATCAGGGTCATAGAACCCCAGCCCCTCGATTCGCAAAACCCCGGCACCGCCGCCGACAAAGCCCATGGCGACTTCGTGCTCATTGTCCAGCTGCTCCTCGAAATTACGGATGTACATGATCAGCCGCTCATAGGCCCATTGCGCCGCGCTCTTGCCCGCCACCGGCTCTTTCAGGCGATCCGGTACACACTCCGGCCCCGGACAATTCTCCGGGTTGGCATGCACCTCGTGCATCCGGGGGAACACATCGCCCTCGATCACCTCGGCCGTTGTCTTGATATCCTCATCCATCTGAACCTGCCCGTATCTGATACATCCACGCGCCGTCGTCGCCGCGGCTGCGGCCGACCAGACCCGCGTGATAAAGATGGTTCACATGTGCCACGGCTTCAACCAGTGCCAGCCCATATTCGCCCGCTCCGATCGGCCGTTTGAACAGCGTTGGAAAACAGGCCGCCGCCGGATGCGGTGTTTCGAGGAACTCCTGCAGGCGGCGCAACGCCCCGTGATGGTTCTCGATCAGTTGCTGCAACCGGAACGGCAACCCGGTAAAGGGCATCTTGTGCCCCCCGAGAACCAACTGATCCTCGCGCGCCAGCGGCCGGAACCGCTCGCAGGCCTCCAGCCAGCCCGCAAGCGGGTCGGCCTCAGGTTCGGTGGCGTAGACTCCGATATTGGGGCTGATCGAACACAGGATCTGATCGCCGGAAATCACAAGGTTGTCATCCTGACTCCAGAATGTCGCATGTTCCGGCGCGTGCCCGTTGCCGATATGAACCTCCCAGTTGCGCCCGCCCATTCGGATCGTGTCGCCCTGTTTCACCCGCGTGAACCCCAACGGCATCGGTGCGACGATATCGGCGTAGTTGAAGGGCTTTTCCTGTGCCCGTTGCGCGAGAAGATCCGCATCCATTCCGGCGCTGCGCCAGAATTCCAGCGTTTCCGGTGGTGGCCGCTGCTGATCGTCGAGAGACAGCATCCGTGCAAACAGCCAGCTGGTCCGGGTCGACACCAGTTCTGCCCCATGCGCGCTCTGAAACCATCCGGCGAGGCCGACATGATCCGGGTGATGATGCGTGATGATCACGCGATGCACCGGCTTTCCCGCCAACGGGCCGGCCATGAGATCGCCCCAGATGCCTCGGGTCAGCTTGCTGTCGAAACCGCTGTCGATAATGGTCCAGCCATCTCCGTCATCCAGCGCGTAGACATTCACATGATCGAGCTTCATTGGCAGCGACAGGCGCATCCACAGTACGCCCTCTGCGACGTCGATGGCCTGCCCACGCTCTGGCGGTTTCTGCCACGGATAGCGGATTCCCGGCGTTGGGACGCCATCCATGCTCACGCGCTCAACTCGTCTGTGTCCAGCGCATAGAGATCCGCTGCCCCGGCTTGCGCCTGAACCAGCAGCCCCAGGTGTTCCGGCAGCATCCGCGTGATGTAGCAGCGCGCCAATTTCTCCCGTGCTCCGCCCTGATCGGCCATTGCTGCCGCCAGGTGAAAATGTCCGCCCAGAACCCGCGCAAAGGCGCGAAGATAGGGCACTGCACCAGCAAACCGGTCATTCATGTCGGATTGCGACACCAGCCATTCTGTCGCCTCGCGCAGGGATTCCGTGGCCTGCCACACTGCCTCGGCCATCTCCGGGAACGCCCCCCGAGCGCCTTCCGCATGCGCCTCGATCTCGTCCAGAAGCCGCGCCGCCGCCTCGCCACCATCCATCATCTTGCGCGCCACGAGATCCATCGCCTGGATGCCGTTGGTCCCCTCGTAGATCGCCGTCACCCGCACATCGCGGTAATACTGCGCAGCACCGGTTTCTTCGATGAAGCCCATGCCGCCATGCACCTGCACGCCAGTCTCGGCAATCTCGATACCCACGTCGGTGCCGAAGGCCTTGGCAATCGGCGTCAGCAGCGCGGCGCGTGCCGCCCATTCCTCATCCCCCGTCGCTGTTTGCATGTCGATTGCAACGGCACAGGCCAGCATGATGGCACGTGCGGCAAACAGATCGGCCTTCATTGTCGTGAGCATCCGGCGCACATCCGCGTGATCGATGATCGTGCCGCTTGGGGTCCTGCCCTGTTTGCGCTCCAGCGCATAGGCCAGTGCGTGCTGATAGGCCCCTTCGGCGGCCCCAATGCCCTGCCCGCCAACGCCCAGCCGCGCGTTGTTCATCATCGTGAACATCGCCGCCATGCCGCCATGTTCCTCGCCGACCAGCCAGCCGGTCGCGCCGTCATACTGCATCACGCAGGTCGGGCTGCCATGCAGACCCATCTTGTGCTCAAGGCTCACCACCTTGAGACTGTTGGCAACACCTGCATTGCCGTTGTCATCCGGCAACCGCTTGGGCACCAGGAACAGGCTGATCCCCTTGGTCCCCGGCACCCCATCCGGCAGCCGCGCCAGCACGAGGTGACAGACATTCTCGGCGAAATCATTGTCGCCCCAGCTGATAAAGATCTTCTGACCAGTCACGGCATAGGTGCCATCGCGGTTTGGTTCGGCCTTGGAACTCAGCGCGCCCACATCCGAGCCGGCCTGCGGTTCGGTCAGGTTCATCGTCCCAGCCCATTCGCCGCTGATCAGTTTGGGCAGGTACAAATCCTTGATCGCATCGCTGGCGTGATGATCCAGCGCCTCGATCTGTCCCTGGCTCATCAACGGTGCAAGCTGAAGCGACAGGCAGGCCGCACTCATCATTTCGTTGACACTGGTGGTGAGGGTCATCGGCAGGCCCATGCCGCCGTACTCCGGGTTTGCGCTCATCCCGATCCAGCCACCTTCGGCAATCGCGCGCCAGCCATCCGCGAACCCCGGTGAGGTGCGCAACACGCCGTTTTCCAGGTGAGCGGGATGCAGGTCGCCGTTACGCTGCAAGGGGGCCATCACCTCTTCGCACATCTTGCCCGCCTCGGTCAGGATCGCACTCACCATATCGGGGCTGGCCTCGTCGAAACGCGCTGTCCCGGCCACCCGATCAAAGCCGACGACGTTGTCAAACAGGAATTCGTAATCTTGAACGGGCGCTCGATAGGACATGACGGACCTCTTGAAATGGTTGGTGGCGGGCTTGGCATTGGCGCGTGCCGCCACTATGGGACGGGGTAGACCCCATTGCAAACCAGTGCGCCCGCTTGCGCAACCAGAACGCCGCGTCACGGATATGCCCCAAAAGCCGACACTGACTCTGACCGCTTCACCTGCCGACCTCGCGCGGGCGGCGGATTTGCTGGCACAGGGTGAGCCCGTCGCCTTTCCAACAGAGACGGTTTACGGGCTGGGCGGGGATGCGCGATCCGGCCCTGCTGTTGCACGGGTTTACGCGGCCAAGGGCCGACCGGCCTTCAACCCGCTGATTGCACATGTCCCGGACATTGAAACCGCGCGGCGCCTCGTCAGATGGTCCCACATGGCCGACCGGCTGGCACAGGCGTTCTGGCCAGGTCCCCTGACACTGGTTCTGCCCCTGCGCGACGGTCACGGCATTGCGTCTCTGGTCACCGCTGGTCTTGACACGCTCGCCGTTCGCGTGCCCGCCCACCCGACGGCACAGGCGTTGCTGCACGCCTTTGGTGGGCCGCTCGCGGCTCCTTCGGCCAACCCCTCCGGGCGAATCAGCCCAACGGCTGCGGCCCATGTCCTCGCCGGCTTGAACGGGCGCATCGGCGCCGTGATCGACGACGGTGCCTGCGCCGTCGGGCTGGAATCCACGATTGTCGGGCTTGCGAACGACACGCCACGACTGCTTCGTCCCGGGGGGCTCCCGGCAGAGCCGATCGAGGCCGCTCTTGGACGGGAACTGCTGCGACATGCCGCGTCCGATGACCTCACCGCACCCGGTCAACTGCTGTCGCATTATGCCCCGAAGCACGCGGTCAGGCTGAACGCCGACACATCGTGCCCCGGTGAGGCCTTTCTCGGCTTTGGCGACGTCGCCTGTGATCTCAACCTCTCGCAGAACGGGGATCTGACCGAAGCCGCGGCCAATCTGTTTGACTGTCTGCATCTGCTGGATCGGGGCGAACGTCCCATTGCGGTCGCGCCGATCCCCGATCATGGCCTTGGGGTGGCGATCAACGACCGGCTCCGCCGCGCCGCCGCGCCGCGCGACGCGTAGTTCCCCGGCGTTTCACTATCGGTTGGCTGCGGATGAGGGGCGCTGCCCCTCAAACTCCCCGGAGTACTTTCACAAAGATGAAAACCAGACGAGCGGGTCTGGCCTTGTGGTCAGGCGTGCCCGGCGCTTGCCGAAAGGCTCACCGGATCTACACCCAAGGTCTGCAATGCCGCGCCCCATTTCTCGGCATCGGCAAGATCAAACACGAGGTCCGCATCCGCTTCTGCGGTCAGCCAGCCGTTCATGGCAATCTCGCCTTCCAACTGGCCCGGGCCCCAACCGGCATAACCCAGAAGCATCAGCCCCCGTTTCGGCCCGCTGCCCGTGGCAATGTCTTCGAGTATGTCCAACGTCGCAGTCATGCTGAATTCGTCGGAGACCGCAAGGGACTGCAGATTCGACTGGTAGTCCGGCGAGTGCAGGACAAATCCGCGCGCGCTTTCGACCGGGCCGCCAAAATACACGGTCATGTCCTGTGCCGGCTGTTCTGGCGCGATGTCGAGCTGCTCCAGCAAATGTGACAGCCGCACGTCCTGAGCCGGCTTGTTCACGATCAGGCCCATCGCACCCTCGGCACTGTGGCTGCACAGGAAGATCACCGAGTGTTCAAAACGCAGGTCGCCCATTCCGGGCATCGCAATCAGCAGTTTTCCAGTCAGATCCATGTAGTGTCCAGCTGTCGTCCCATACGCGCCTCTGCCCTCAACATGGCCCTAGCCCCGTGCCGGCGCAAGAGTCTGTTCGCCCGATTTGCCGGGATGTCATGTAATTGACCGGAACGTGACTTGGCTTTGCACGCCGGAACGCGCATTTAGTGTGTCATGACTTCACGCGTGTTTCCCGTTCTGGCGCTCGCCGCCGCGCTTGCTCTTGCCGCACTTCCCCTGCGTGCGCAGGTCAAGGTGGACGAGCTGGTGCAGGCCGACATGCTCGACGGAGGTTTGACCAAGCGCGGTACCTATATGAGCGCGCTGAGGATTTCCCTGTCGGATGGGTGGAAGACCTACTGGCGCGCGCCCGGCGACGCCGGCATACCGCCGCAGTTTGACTGGGGTCGGTCGCAGAATCTTGGGCATATGGAGATCACATGGCCCACGCCGCATGTATTCGATCAGAATGGGATGCAGTCCATCGGCTACAAGACCCAGCTGGTCCTGCCAGTCGAGATTACCCCGGCGGACCCCACGCGTCCGGTGCGGTTGCGGGGCAAGGTCGAGGTCGGCATCTGCAAGGACATCTGTGTTCCCGGTACGCTGTCCGTCGATCATCAGCTCGATGCCAAGGCGGGCCGCAACCCGGCCATAGCCGCCGCAATGGCGCAACGCCCCTTCACCCGAAAGGAAGGCGGCGTCACCTCTTCCACCTGTCGACTCTCACCCGTCGACGGTGGGATGCGCCTAGAAGCGCGGATCGCGATGCCCTCGGCGGGAGGGCAAGAGGTTGCAGTGATAGAGCCGGGAAGCCCGCGGATATGGGCCTCGCAAACCCAGACGCGACGCGAAGGCGGGACACTTCTGGCGGTCAGCGACCTGTTTCCGGTGTCGGGTGGCCCTCTTGCGGTCGACCGCTCGGCGGTCCGCATCACGGTGCTGGGAAGGCGCCACGCGGTCGACATCCGTGGCTGTACGTCAGGGTAGCGTGACCAATCCGGTGCCAAGGCTCGGCGCCATTGCCGTGGTGATATCCGAGGGCCACGTCCTGCTGGCACAACGCAGAAATCCGCCGGATGCCGGGTTGTGGGGCTTTCCGGGCGGTCATGTGGAGTTGGGAGAAACCGCGCTCGCCGCCGCTGCGCGCGAATTGCTTGAGGAAACCGGTGTCATCGCGGCGCCAGTCGACTACATCACCAATATCGATGTGATCGGCCGGGATGCAGGCGGTCAGACCACGCTGCACTACCTGCTGGTTGCCGTGCTCTGTGATTATGTCAGCGGCACGCCCTGTGCGGCCGATGATGTCGAGGATGCCGCCTGGTTTCCATTTGAGCAGGTGCGGCGCGGCGATCTCCCGATGAGCGACCGCGTTGCCTCCGTCTTGAATCAGGCCATAGCCCTGCGCAGATAACCCAGCACCGCACCCAGCCAGACCAGCGCCACGATCAGCACGGCACCCGGCAGAAACGTCACCAGTGCTGCGCGCATCGGGGCCATGTCGCGCAGCGGCGGCACAAGATCGGCCAGCTGCGCAGGCAGCACGCCGGTTGCGGCCGTCATGCCAAGCGTCGCCGCCAACCAGCCCAGCAACAGCATTCCCGTGGCCCAGATCACCCCCTGCAATGGGCGAACCCGGCTGCGCAGGGCCCGGCGCAACGCTGCCAGCGGGCGGGCAATGTCCTGCTGTGCCGCCACCAGCGCTGGCACCACCAGCAGCACCAGAATCATACCAAATGCCAACCCGTAGACCAACGTGATCACCGTAGGCTTCAGGAACTGCGCCTGTTGGCTCTGTTCAAACAGCAAGGGCGCCAGCCCCAGAACGGTCGTCAGCGTGGTCAGCATCACCGGGCGTAGACGGTCCGTCGCACCCTCAATGATCGCTTGAAACAGTCCCCGTTCGCGGGCGTATTGGTCAATCGTCGTAACCAGCACGATGGAATCGTTGATAATGATTCCGGTCATCCCCAGCAAACCGACCACCGTGAACATGCTCAGCGGCACGCCCCATTGGTGATGCCCCCAGATCGTTCCAACAAGCCCGAACGGAATGATCGCCATGACCACCAGCGGTCGTGTCCAGCTCGCGAATACCCAGGCCAGCACGAGGTAAATTCCGGTCAGGCACAGGATCAGACCATTGCGTGCATCGGTGAGGAAATCGTTTTCCTGCTCGCTGAGCCCGGACAGGCGCCAGTCCACCTGCCGTTCACTGGCGATCCTGGGCAGAATCTCGGTTTCCAGTGCGATCTGGATTTCTGCAGCGCGGGCGGGGTCATCCTCGGCGATGTCGCCGGTTACGGAAATCAGCCGGATGCCATTTTCGCGCCGTACCGTGGAAAAGCCGGTGCGCTGCTGCACGCTGACCACATCCGACAGCGGCACATAGACACCACCCGGTGTGCGCATGTAGGTGCGCTCCAGAAAATCGGCGCTCAGTTCCCCTTCGGGCAGTTCCACGCGGATCGTTGCACTGCGCGGCCCGTCCGGATATGTCGCCGCCTCGATCCCGTTCAGCCGTGCCCGCAAGGCGCGCCCCAAGGTGTCGATCGTAAAGCCCAACGCCTGCCCTTTCGGCGTCAGATCAAGGATCAGTTCTTCCTTGTCATAGGCCAGATTATCCTCGACCGCTGACACTTCGGGATAGCGCAGCAGGGCCGCCTGCAAATCCTGGCTCGCAGCCTTCAGCGTCTGCACATCAGCGCCAAAGAACTGCACGTCCAGCGCATCGCCTCCCGGCCCCGACCGCCAACCGCGAAAAGAGATTACCTCGACAAGTGGATGGCGTCGCACCGAATCCTGTAACTCACCGACAAAGGCGAAACTTGAATAGGGACGCAAATCGGCGTCAATCAGTTCTATCGCGATTCCGCCCAGCAAATCGTTGTCCTTGATATCCGCGCCCGGCAGGCGTCGCCCGGAATTGCCGCCTGTTTCCGCCATCACATAGAGCAGCGGATTGGTGCCATAGCGCGCCTCGTAGTCCTCTCCCAGTGCCTCGGTTGCCCGCTGCATTTCACGCATCATGTCCAAGGTATCAGCGCGCGTGGCCCCCTCGACCATGGCGAAATTTCCGGTCACCGAACCACGCTCCGGCGCGTTGAAAAACCGCCATTGCACGTCGCCCCGGATGAACACCGCCACCTGGCTGGCCAGGATCGCCACCACCGCCGCCAGCACCACATACCGACCGGTGATCACCCATCCCATGAACGGGGCAAACAGGCGGTCCCGCACCCAACGAAACCCGCGATTGACCACGCGGTTGGGCCAGTCATACCAATGTTCTTTCGCCGAATGGGCGATGGCGTGCGACATGTGGTTGGGCAGAATCAGGAAACACTCGACCAGCGACGCCGCCAGAACCGCGATTACGGTGAACGGGATATCCTTGATCAGATCTCCGAACCGACCGCCAACTGCCGTCAGGCCGAAAAACGCGATCACTGTCGTCAATGTTGCGGCAAAGACCGGCATCGCCATGCGGCGTGCGGCATTTTCGGCCGCGACGACCGGGTGCTCTCCCAAGCGCCGCGATCTGAAGTCCGCGTGCTCGCCGACGACGATGGCATCATCCACCACGATCCCCAGCGTAATGATCAGGCCAAAGAGGCTGACCATATTGATGGTCAGCCCGCCGATGTACATCAACGCAATTGCGGCGCACATGGCCACCGGAATCCCCGCCGCCACCCAGAACGCCGTGCGCGCATTGAGGAACAGGAACAGCAGGCACACCACCAGCCCCAACCCCATGATGCCGTTATCCACCAGTATGTTCAGGCGTCCGCTGATCGCTTCGGCACGGGTGCGGATCAATTCGATCGAGACCCCGGCAGGCAAGCTCAGCAGCACGTCGGCGGCGACCTCTTCGACTTGCCTCTGAATGCCGATCGCATCGCCCTGATCCGATCGGTCCACACGAATTGACATGGCGGGATTGTCGCCCACAAAATAGCTGCGATTGCGGTCCACCCCCTCGACCCGAATGGTGGCAATATCCCCGACAGTCAGCGTGGACCCGTCGGCGTTTGAGCGCAGAACGATCCCGGAGATATCCTCGGGTGCACGCTTTTCAGTGCCCGTGCGCACACGTGCATTGGCCCCGGACACATCGCCCGCCGGATTGGTGTCGACCTCCGCCGCCACCGCTTCCGCGATCTCGGTCATGCTGATATCATTGGCGATCAGCTTGGCAGAGGGCACCTCGATCAGGGTTTGCGGCGCCGCGACGCCACGGATGGTGGTCCGTGTCACGCCGACCGCGAACAGGCGACTGACGAACTCGTCGGCAAAGAGAGCCAGCTGTCCGGCGCCGATTGGCCCGGTGATCACCACATCGGTTACCCGGTCGCGCCACGCCCCGCGCCGCACCGTCGGCTCTTCGGCCTCATCCGGCAGGGTCGTCACCGCGTCGACCGCCGCTTGCGTATCATCCGCCGCCCGTGACATGTCCCAGCCCGGCTCAAACTCCAGTTCGATGACCGCCATTCCCTCGCGCGATGACGAAGACGAGCTTTCGACACCATCCACCGCCAGCAGCGTCGGCTCGAGCACCTGCACGATGGCCCCGTCCACATCCTCGGGTCCGGCGCCTTCCCACTCGACGCTGACAGTCACTTCGTCGACGATCACGTCAGGAAAGAACTGCGCCCGCATGTTCGGAATCGCCGCCGCTCCCATGACCAGCATAACGAGCAGCAACAGATTCGCGACGGTCCGGTGCCGGGTGAAATAGGACAGTATGCCGCCTGCCGCCCTTGGTATCTCGCGCGCCATCCCGCGTTACCCGCCGCTGCGGGATTCGATCCGCTCGACCAGCCGGGAGGGGACACGGGTTTCTGACAACTGAGCAAGAACCCGTGCTTTCGCCTCTGCCGGCATCCGTTCGTTGGCTTCGATCACCGCCACCAGCCGCGCGCGGCGGTCATCGCTCAGCTCCAGCATTGCCTGTTCCGGTTCGGCCCGCGCCTCTTCACGCAAAGGTCGCACGCGAATACCCGCGCCCAGCAGCGGCGTGCGCCCGACCACGACCTCGCGCCCGGCCAACCCGGCACCGCGCACCAGGATGTCATCACCCTGCCGCCGCACCAGTTCGACCTGCAACGATTCGAGCCGGTCCTCGGGCCCGAGCACCAGCACAGTCTGTGCTACATCCAGCGCCGAAGCCGGCAACCGTGCGACGTTTTCGATCGGCGGTTCCTGCACCGATACGGTGACAAAATCTCCCGGTTTGAACCCCGGCGCACTGTCCAGCCCGGCAAAGATCATACGCCCGGATTGTCCTTCGCCTGCGATCGCGCTGTCGCGGCTGATCCGGCCCGGGGCCACCAACTCGGCACCGGTCACGTCCAATGATGCCGTGACATCTGCAGCGATCAGGTTGCCGGTTTCGTCCAGCAGCCGCGAATACTGTGCGGTCGACACCCGAAACGCCACTTCAAGCGCGTTCGGGTCCACCAGCGTTGCCAGCTTTTCGTTCGCCGAAACCAACCGACCCTCAACCAGGCTCACCTCGCTCAACGTGCCGTCAAAGGTCGCCCGCAAGGTGGTTTCCGCCAGATCCCGCTCGGCTGTCGCCACCATGATCCGAACGCGCGCCAGCGCGGTTGCGGCCTGATCCACCCGGGCCTCGGCCTGCGCCACGGCCTGACGCCGTGACAAGACCGCCTGCCGCGCCGATGCAGCGGCCAGTTCCGCAACCTCGACCGTCATCGCGGTGCCAACGCCGCGCTCCTGCAGGTCCGTCTGTCGTTCAAAGGCACGCTCGCGCAACTTGGCCTGATCCTGGGCTGCGACCAACTCGTCGCGGGCCAACAGCAGCACCCGCTCCGCATCGCGCTGCTCTGCCTCGGCATCCATCTGATCGCTGTGCAACCGATCCAGCGCTGCCTGTGCATCTGCCGGATCGATCTCGACCAGAACATCGCCGGTCCGTACTTCGCCACCTTCTTCGAAACTCGCGGCCAACGACACGATGCGCCCGGCCACAGCGGCGCGCAATTCAAGCATCCGGCGGCTCTGGACCTGCCCGAAGGCCTGCAACAACGGCGCGATGGTTTCGTTTCTTGCGGTGACAACGTTCACGGCGAACACCCGCTCCCGGGCTTGCGGCGTGTCCTTGTCGCCATTCATGCGCACCTGAACCGCCGACATCACCATGCTGACCGCATAGATCATCAACGCCAGCGTTACGGACGCCAGCAACAGGCCAACCAGACTTTGTCTCAAAAAGCGCATCACAAAACATCCTTGGGGCCGCGGTTACACCCATAGCATATCCTAGCGCGGCCTGAAAAAATACCAAACCACAAGGGTGTTACGCCCACCGACGTTATTTCCGTCGCTGATGTTCATCCAAGCGCGGCATGATTTCCACGAAATTGCAGGGACGATGCCGAAAATCCAGTTGCCGGGACAGGATCTCGTCCCACGCATCCTTGCAGGCTCCGGGGCTACCGGGCAGCGCGAACAGATAGGTGCCGCCGGCCACGCCACCGGTGGCGCGGGACTGCACCGCGCTGGTGCCGATCTTGGCCATCGACACCATGGTGAACACGGTGCCGAAAGCGTCGATTTCCTTTTCGTACACGTCCCTGTGCGCCTCGACGGTCACATCCCGTCCGGTCAGGCCGGTGCCACCGGTGCTGATCACAACGTCGACGTGACCGTCCGCGATCCAGTGGCGCAGCTGCGCCGAGATGCTGTCGCGCTCATCCGGCACGATCGTGCGATCCGCCAGCACATGCCCCGCAGCCGTCAGCCGGTCGACCAGCACCTGCCCCGACCGATCGTCGGATTCGGTACGTGTATCCGACACCGTCAGAACCGCAATCCGCACCGGAATGAACTCTTTGCTCTCATCAATTCGAGACATGTGTCATCTTTCCCGAGGATCGATCTCGAACCAGGTCGGAACTGGCCCCAGATTGACAACGTCACTGGCTCCGATCGTGCCGCGTTTGCCCCAACTGTCATGAATGTGCCCACAAACCGCCAACTGCGGCTGTATCCGCGCGATTGCCGCGCTGATTGCTTTGGACCCGACCGATTGACCCGCCGATGTTAGATCAGCAACGCCTTTGGGCGGCGAATGCAGAACCAAGATGTCCGCCACATCGCAAGCCGTCAGCATTTCGGCCGCGCGCGCCTCGGACAGGTCACAGGACCACGCGCCAAACGGGGTCTCCGGCACGCCATAACCCAAGCCGAAGAGCCGCAAGCCACCAACTTCGGTGCCTTGCCCGTGCAAAATGGTCGCTCCTTCAGGCGCGACGGCGATCAGCTCGTCATGGCTTTCGGCGTTCCCCGGGACCAGAACCAGCGGGGTGGTGATCCCTGCGAGCATCGCCATCGCCTCGTCCAGTCCCTGACGCATGTTGCAGAAATCTCCTGCCCCGATCACCAGATCGGCGGCGTCGCTTGCTGCAACAATCGCAGCGGCCCGGCTGGCTGAAGCGTGCAGGTCAGAGAATGCGAGAACCTTCATGACGGCTCCCTCAATCGCGCCTGCAAGCTCAGCAAATCCGCCCAGGTCTCGCGCTTGGCAATGGGTTCGCGCAGCAGGTAGGCCGGGTGCCACATTGGCAAAACGGGCCGCCCATAGGCTTCGGCCCAGGTCCCGCGCAACCGGGTGATCCCGCGCTTGCCGAGCACCGCCTGACAACTGATATTGCCCATCAGAACAATCAGCTCCGGGGCGGCCAGTTCAACATGTCTCTGCAGGAACGGACGCATCATTGCGATCTCTTCTGGCTTTGGATCGCGATTTTGCGGAGGCCGCCACGGCAGCACGTTGGTGATATAGACAGATGCCTCCCGGCTCAGGTTCACAGCGGCCAGCATCCGGTCAAGCAATTGCCCTGCACGCCCGACAAAGGGCCGCCCCTCGCGATCCTCGTCACGCCCCGGTGCCTCGCCAATGATCATCACCCGCGCGCGGGCCACCCCATCGCAAAACACCAGATTGCGTGCGCCCTTTTTCAGCTCGCACAATTCAAACGCTCCCAATGCCGCGCGCAATCCTTCCAGCGTTTCCGCCCCGCGCGCCGCCGCTTCTGCAACCCTGACGGGATCCTCGTTCCGCTCCGCCAGGGGCAGCGATTCCGCGATGCGGGCAGGCGGGCGTTTCTTTTGCAGCCATGGCGCGGCATCCGGTAGTTCATAGCGATCAACGGCCGCCTCACCAATGGCGTCGGTCACGCCAAGCTCAAACTGCCACTCCAAGAGCGCCCGTGCCGTCTGATGATCCAGTGCTGATTCCATATGATGCAAGCTAGACCGCGTTTGAGAGGGCGAAAACCCTCCCCGCCTCACGCCGGGCAACTTTTCTCGTGCGATCAGGGAATCGCGCGCATCTGAGCACTTTGATCCCCGTGACGAGTCAACAAACGATATAATGCGTTCCCCGCTATCCTGCGATTTCCGCGCGCAATGCCGTCGCGGCCCGCTTCTGGATATCGGCATAGGGCTCCAACTGAACCTTGAGGCGGTCGATCTGGGGCATCCGCGCCGCATAGTCCGCCTCGGACATATCCGCCAATGCCGCAAGGATATCGGGCTCGCTCTGGCATTGAATAATCCCGTCGGGATCAATGAAGTCCGGCAGGTTGGGACATCCCCAGTAGATCGGAACGGTCCCGCAAAATACCGCATCCAGCAGCTTTTCGGAAAAATAGTTCTGCTCGCGCATGTTCTCGATCACGACGGAATAGCGATAGGGCGCCAGCCCCTCGGCCTTGTCCTTGAATGGCGCATAACCGCCGCCCATGACGTGTACATCCATCCCCCGAACCCTGACCTGATCAACCACCGCATGACGCAGCTTGTGCCCGGTGGTGTCCTTCTTGGCCGACGCGATCAGCGAACAGGCCCGGGTCTTGGTCAGGTCCCGCGTATGCCAGTCCGACACCCATGTGCCGCCCAGAGGAAACAGGACCGCGTTTGGAATCGTGTTCAGCAAGGTCTGGCTGAAGGTCAGGACGCGAAAGAACCTCCGATATGTCAGTCGCAACATCCGGATATGTTTGGCGTGAATAAACGACGGCTCGCCCATGATCAGCGAGATTCGCGCCCGCGTGCCCCAGTTTCGCCGGAAATGCATGCTGGTTCTGGGAAAAGCGATCAGGTGATCTGTTGGCAACATATCCCCGATGGTGGCCCCATTAAGACGCTTGGGACAGCCGTCTGGCCAGATCAGATCGCTCGTGGGCCGCGCCGCCAGCGCAGATCCAAGCGTGTTGCCATAAGGCAGGATCGCGATTGCGGCGGCCTCAGCCATCGGGCATATCAACTTCGCCGCGCATCAGTACATGACCCTGTCCGGCCACGCGGATCCCGGTCATTGCATCAACCGGACCAACCCGGCTGACCCATGCCTGACCGGGCCGGCCCATCCAATGCCCCTGCTGCGCGACAAAGATGTCCTTGTCCATCAATCCATGACGCCACAGATACGCCGCCATCGCACCGGTTGCCGACCCCGTGAACGGGTCTTCCGGCGGGCTCGGTGGAGCCAGCAGCAGGCGGGAAAATGTATCTCCGGCTTCGGTTGCGCCGGTCAATGTAACAAGAAATGGCTCAATCATATCGGTGCCATCATAG
This sequence comes from Sedimentitalea todarodis, assembly GCF_032595355.1. Classification (NCBI taxonomy): domain Bacteria; kingdom Pseudomonadati; phylum Pseudomonadota; class Alphaproteobacteria; order Rhodobacterales; family Paracoccaceae; genus Sedimentitalea; species Sedimentitalea todarodis. The sequence continues at coordinate 41,859 of NZ_JASMWN010000016.1, forward strand.
CCCAAATCGATCGCCATGTCGCGCAAAGCCTCGACATTCAGGCGCGCCGCGCGCAGGTCGCCGTGATCGCGCAGCACCGCAATGCAGAACGGCAGTCCGGTCGAAACCACTTGTGGTTGAGCAATGATCGCATCTGGCATCAGCCCGACCACATGTGCCACCTGTGCCTGGCTTGGCTTCGCGCCGAATTCCGGTGCGATCTGGGTCATCTCTATCCGTTCGCCGTCCAGTTGCACCTCAACCAGCCCGGCCCCGGTTTCCAATATCAATCGGCCACCCGCGACCAAACCGCGCGACCGCATTGCCGCGACCGTGGCAATCGTCGGGTGCCCGGCAAACGGGATTTCGCGACTCGCCAGGAAATAGCGCACCCGGATATCGGCCACCTCGGATGGGCCGGTAAATGTGCACTCCACCAGTGACGTCTCGCGTACATAGGCCATGCATTTATCGTCGCTCAGCGCGGCGCCCTGATGGACCACTGCACAGCCGTTCCCCGAGAACGGGTTGGAGGTGAACGCATCCACCCAGTCGAATTGATAGGTTGCCATGACGGCCCTCGTTCGTGACAGATCAACCCGTCTAGAGCACTTCGCGTTAAGCCCAAGTTACCTGGCGCTGCCTGAAATCATATGTTTCAACGCCTTGGGTGATGCTAGATGACCCAATTGAAACGCGACACGCTCAAGGGGATCAGTGCACCGCCACGGGAGAATAGTCGTGCTGCCGCGCCAGAACAAAGGCCATCTGTCGGTCAGACACCAGCGCCAATTGCTGGCCATCCGCGCTATGCACGGCGTAGAGATGATCCAGATCGCCCGCCTCGGCGCGCAGTTCCTGAGGCAGGTCGGTCACGTCCACGGTTTTCACATAGACGATCCGGCTCTTGGATTGGTCGAATTCAAATGGCGTATTCATAACTTACCCTTTCCTGATACTGATTGTCTGCACTACGGTCTCCGGCGCCGCACGGGTCAGGTCCACGTGCAACAGCCCGTTTTCCATGATGGCCTCGCCGACCTCTACTCCATCGGCCAGAACGAACATGCGCTGGAATTGACGCGCAGCGATCCCGCGATGCAGGTAGATTCGCCCTTCGCTGTCATCCGCCTGACGACCACGAATGACCAATTGCCGGTCCTCGACGGTGATCGAAAGATCGGCTTCCGCGAACCCTGCAACGGCCAGTGTGATCCGGTAGGATCGCTCTGACGTCTGTTCGATATTAAATGGGGGATAGCCTTCGTTTCCGCTCTTGGACGACCGCTCCAGCAGACGTTCCAGTTGCTCAAACCCCAAAAGATGTGGGTATGAAGCCAGAGTGAGTTTTGACACGTACTTCGTCCTTTGACTATTAAAGCGACGCTGCGCACGGTCCCGTTTCGGCAACCGCACCGGACAAATATGGGGTCAAATCCGCGTTTTAACAAGGTCTAGGCGAAAACAACTTCTCCGCGTAGATTGGACATCAATCCTGTCCTGATTCTGGGTCGCATAAATGAACGTTCAATCCGATCTCTCGATGAAGACCGAAGACGTGCTGCGCGTCGAACTTGAGGTTTTTCGCCGCGAACACCGTGATCTTGACGAGGCAATCACCGCCTTGACCGAACGCGGCACGGCAGATCAACTTACGCTCAAGCGCCTGAAAAAGCAGAAACTAAGGCTCAAGGACATGATCGCCCTGATCGAAGATCGCCTGACCCCGGACATCATTGCCTGAGAACGAACGTTGATCGCATTGCCTCGCCCGGCGATCCGGCTATAGTGCGCGCTCTTTTGGCTGGGCAGGGGTAGACAATGGCCGACATTCACGTGGGCATCATCATGGGCAGTCAATCCGATTGGGCCACCATGAAAGAGGCGGCTGACATTCTGGACGAGCTCGAAATCGCCCACGAAACCCGCATCGTTTCGGCGCATAGAACGCCCGACCGGCTTTGGGACTATGGCAAGACCGCTGTCGCACGCGGGCTGCGGGTGATCATTGCGGGTGCAGGCGGCGCGGCACATCTCCCTGGCATGATGGCCTCCAAGACACGGATTCCGGTGATCGGGGTCCCGGTTCAGTCCCGTGCGCTGTCGGGCGTCGATTCTCTGTATTCCATCGTGCAGATGCCACGCGGCTTTCCGGTCGCGACAATGGCGATCGGTGCGGCAGGGGCCGCCAATGCGGGGCTGATGGCCGCCGCCATTCTTGCGCTTCAGGACCCAGCCCTGGCCCAACGGCTGGACGCGTGGCGTGACGCCCTCTCAGCGTCGATCCCTGAAGAACCAGTGGATTGAAGTGCTTCAAAGCCCGCTTCCCGAGATAGGACACCGCTTGAATGGTACAAACACCTGATCCCCTGCGCCTCGGCGCAACCATCGGCATCCTCGGCGGCGGGCAGTTGGGACGCATGCTCTCGGTTGCGGCAAGCCGCCTGGGATTTGTGACCCATATCTACGAGCCCGGTGCCAATCCGCCTGCGGGCCAGGTTGCAGATCGCGTCACGACAGCCGCCTATGAAGATCACGCGGCGCTGACTGCATTTGCTGAATCGGCCGACGTCATCACATACGAGTTCGAGAACATCCCGACCGAAGCGCTCGACGTGCTCGAAACGCATCGCCCGATCCGGCCCGGACGCGAAGCCTTGCGGATCAGTCAGGACAGGCTGACCGAGAAGGTCTTTCTGCAAGGCTTGGGGCTGCAGACCGCGCCTTTCGCCGATATCGCCGGCGCCGACGATCTGACCGCCGCGCTCGCCGAAATCGGCACTCCCGCGATCCTGAAGACCCGGCGGTTCGGATATGACGGCAAGGGGCAATCCCGGCTGAGTGCATCCACGGACGCGCAAACCGCGCTCGCCGAGATGGCGGGCGCACCGGCCCTGCTCGAGGGGTTTGTCGAGTTCAGCCATGAGGTCTCGGTCATCGCGGCGCGGGGCATTGATGGCGCGGTTGCCTGTTTTGATCCGGGAGAGAATGTTCATCGCGACGGCATCCTGCGCACCACGACGGTTCCCGCCCGCCTGTCTTCCGCACAGCGAACTGACGCGATCCTGCTGGCCGCGAACATCCTGAACGCGCTTGAGTATGTCGGCGTTCTTGGGGTGGAGCTCTTCGTGACGGGCCGAGGGTTGATCGTGAACGAAATAGCACCACGCGTTCACAATTCCGGCCATTGGACCCAGAATGGCTGTGCCGTGGATCAGTTCGAACAACATATTCGCGCCGTTGCGGGCTGGCCCCTGGGGAACGGCCAGCGTCATGCGGATGTGGTGATGGAAAACCTCATCGGCGATGACATGAACAGGGTCCCGGAGCTAGCCAGACAGCTGGAGACCGCACTTCATATCTATGGCAAGGCAGATGTCAAACCCGGCCGCAAGATGGGCCACGTCAACCGCATCACGCAAAAGAGCTGACACGGCGCTTTTTGGACAAGAGGCTTTGCGCCGCCTTCGGCGCCGCCGCGGGCGAGGGGCTCTGCCCCTCGCGCTCCCCGGGATATTTACGGCAAGAAAAAAACCCAACAGACCCATTTTTCGCCAAAAGTACACACGGGGCGACATTGCCCCCGAGGCTACGGTATGCGGGTTTGCAGGTGAATGCCCAAAGGGCTTTCACGCAGCACGACGAGGGCTCGTGGAGCCTGAGGCGTGGTGCCGTCTACCTGATGAGCCGCGATGCTATCTCTCCACGGATGTAACTCACCCGTCCCGCAGAGACCGTGGCGGCGACACGGTGATCACCTGTGTCCAGCACCACGATGTCGGCGCGCATTCCCGACTCGAAACGGCCACGATCTGCCAACCCCAGAATGCGCGCGGGCCCGTCGGACAACAGTCGCCATGCGCTGGCGAGATCACAAATCCCACTCCGGGCCAGCATCAGCGCGGCCCGGCGCGGGCTGGGGTAGTGGTAGTCCGACGCCAGCGCATCGCCGAAGCCCATAGTGATCAGATCCACTGCACTGGCATTGCCCTTGTGCGAGCCGCCCCGCACCACGTTCGGGGCACCCAATACCACGGAATCGCCTTCATTGCGCGCCGCTTCCGCAGCATCCGTGGTCTCGGGGAACTCGGCAATCCTGACCCCCCTCGCCCGCCACGTCGCGCGGTCCGCCGCCGTGTGGTCATCATGGCTGCCCATGCGTATTCCTGACGCGGTGAGCGCGGGTACCAGCTTGTCCAGCGCCGCTGGCACATCGGGGCTGCGACGATGCAACTCCTGCAGCAACTCCCAATGACGCTCGGGGTTGCGACCAGCCTTGAGTGCCTGACCAGTCAGGCGCGGCGGCTTTTTGCCTTGCGCCAACCTGTCATGAGGCAGATGATCGTTGAACACAACATAGTCCACGCCCCACTCCGCCACCTGTGCGGGCAGGTCCTCATAGTAATCCAACAGATTGATCTCGAACCGCAATTGCGGGATCAGATCGGTCACGACCTCGTCCCGAACATCGCGTATCGCTGCAAACACCCGGGCAGCAAATTCCGGCCCTCGCAAGCCCCCTTCCCAGCTGAAAAACTGCGCCATCACTCCGGTGGTGACACCGTTTGCGGCCAGTTCCGCTTCGGCCGAAACCACCCCTTCGACCATCTCTTTCATGGCCCCCCTGCGCGGCGCAAGATGCCGTTCGAATCCGTCACCATGCAGGTCTATGATACCCGGCAAAACAAGAAACCCGTCCAAATCCACGGATCTCCCCACCGGGTCCGCCGTAATCACACCGTCTGCAAATGACAGCCTCCCTTGCCTGATCCCGTCGGGAAACAATACCTCGGCCCCGATCAGATCAAGTGCCAGCCCCGTCATTTGGACATCCCTCTCGTCTCGGTATCCCCACAGACTCGCCCCTGGCAGAGTTCATCAATCGCACCAAACACCGCATCCAGCCACGAGATATCAGGATCAAATCGGCCGTACTCGATGAAATGGAGCGCCTCTGCGATCACCCTTGGATTGTTCATCATGAACGTATGGGTCACGGGCAATTGCATATGATCCGTCATCCCGGCAACAAACGTCGAGCGAACCGATACCTTGCCGTCATCTGGCCCCTCGATCAGCGAAGAAAACACCGGGTTCAATGTGCTTGTTCCCGCAATCACGCCCAGCGGAAAGTCCACGGGCGGCAATCGGCGGGGCAGGCTGTCAAGGCCGGTGCCCAACTGCATTCCCGCAGGCCCGTTGAGCAGGCCGAACACCTCGAGATCGCCCAGCACGTCGACCAGTTCGCTTCCCTCGTTGGGCGGACCCAACATCACCACACGACCCAGGTTTTCCGGCTTGCCGCGCTGAAACGCATAGCGGATCAGGATGCCGCCCATCGAATGGGATACGAAATGGACCGTCTGCTCACCGCATTGCTCGACCGCTGCCGGTACCGTCTGTTGCGCCAGCATTGGGATTGGCAGGTCAGTTGAGGGATAGCCGGGCCGCACCACGTCATAGCCTTGTCGCACCAACACGTCTTCCATCAAGGCAAACGATGCCTCGGTTCGTGCCAATCCATGCAGCAATACCACGCAATCGGCCCTTAGCGGGCTGGCCCATGCCAGCAACAGCAGGGCACCCAATCGGATCATGTCAGGTCGAGGTCGCACGTTTCCTCCCGCTCGCACGCTTTCTGCCGACGGCGAGCGCGATCCCTCCGAGGATCACCGCCGTCCCCAGGACCAGACGCACGCTCGCCTGCTCGCCGAGCAACAGGATGCCGGCAACCAGTGCAATGACCGGCACCGCCAGTTGAATGATCGCCACCAGGGATGGCGCATATTTCGGCACCAGGCTGTACCAGAGCGCATACCCCATGCCCGAGGTCACCGCGCCCGAAATCACGGCCAGCCCAAGCCCTTGCCCGGTCATCATCGTCGCCACCGGCATCGCCAGCGCCGCCACAGCCACCAGCGGCAGCGCCACGCAGAAATTCGCGGCCGTGCCCGCAAGCGCATCGGTCTCTCCGCGCCCTTCCATTGTGTAGACGGCCCAGCCGATCCCGGCCAAGAGCATCAATGTCAGCCCCTTGTAGTCCACCTCGACCGGCCCTTCCGGCCAAAGGACCCAGGCCAGCCCGGCAAAGGCAATGGCAGCCCCCGCCAGTTGCCGCTGCAGCGGCGGCGCGCCACCGATCGTGGCCATTGCAAAGATCGACAGTTGCACGACGCCGAACAGGAACAGGGCACCAAGCCCCGCCTCAAGCGTCAGATATCCCCATGAAAAACCGATCATATAGAGCGTGAGCGACCCGGCCCCGATCAGGCGGCGCGGCCTACGGAGCGGCACTCGCCTCCCCCGAAGCAGCACCAGCGCGACCAGGACCACTGCACCGGACAGAACCCGCACGATCGCAAAACTCGCAGGATCGATCGCGCCACTGTCAACGGCGAGCCGGTTCAGGATCGAATTCGCCGCAAAGGCAATCATGGTCAATGTGGTGAGCAGAAACAGGCGCATGTCTCTCCCATAGCCGCAAGTTGAGGTGAAAAACACTCCCGTTTGCGCCGGTCGCCTGATCAGTCGGGCAGCAGTCCTTCAAGCTCGGCAAATCCCATCGCCTTGCCGGCAAGATCAAAGCGGCCATTCTCGTGCATGTCGCGGGCCGCATCGACGAAGGTTCCGTAAGCCAAACGGGCCAGTGCGGACCCGACGCTGATACGCTTGACGCCGGCCTGTGCCAGTTCTGCCACGGTGAACACCGCGCCCGGCATGCCCATCACCACGTTGACCGGCTTGGTGACGGCGGCGCAGACCTGGGCAATCATCGTCAGGTCACGCAATCCCGGCGCATAGAGCACATCGGCACCGGCGGCCTCAAATGCCTGCAAGCGGCGAATCGTGTCGTCAAGATCAGCCCGTCCCCACAGAAAATTCTCGCATCGTGCGGTCAGCACAAAATCCCCGGGCAACGCGTCACGGGCCTCCGCCGCCGCTGCGATTCGTTCGACGGCGTGCTCAAACTCGTAGATCGGGTTTGCAGGATCGCCGGTATGATCCTCAAGTGATCCTCCGGCCAACCCGACCGCCGCCACCGTGACGATGGTGCCTGCAGCACTTTCCGGGCTGTGGCCAAACCCGTTCTCAAGATCCGCCGACACCGGAAGCGCTGTGGCAGAGACGATATCGGCGCAATGGGCGAGCACCTGATCGCGCGTCGCTTGCCCTTCGCGAAGTCCCAGCGAAAATGCCATGCCGGCACTGGTGGTCGCCAAGGCCCGAAAGCCAATGGATTCGAGCATCCGCGCCGTTCCGACGTCCCACGGATTCGGAATGATGAAACAGCCCTCGGCCTGATGAAGCTTCCGAAATTCGGATGTGTTGGTCATTCCGTCATCTCCCCCGATCACACCGGCGCAGGCTAGCGGGCGGCGAGACAAAGACAAGGCACAACTCCACAAACGAAAAAAGGGGGGCCAACCGGCCCCCCTTTGCAGTCGTTCAAATGAACGGGCTGACTTACATCATGCCGCCCATGCCGCCCATGTCAGGCATTCCGCCACCGGCAGATGCGCCATCTTTCGAAGGCTTGTCGGCCACCATCGCTTCGGTGGTGATCAACAGACCAGCAATCGAGGCGGCGTCCTGAAGCGCTGTGCGCACAACCTTGGCCGGGTCGATAACGCCGAATTTGAACATGTCGCCATATTCTTCGGTCTGCGCGTTAAAGCCAAAGGACAGGTCATCGCTTTCGCGGATCTTGCCCGCAACAACCGAACCGTCCACGCCAGCGTTCTCTGCGATCTGACGCAGCGGCGATTCGAGAGCCTTGCGCACGATGCGGACACCGATGTTCTGATCGGCGTTGGCGCCTTCGAGGCCTTCCAGCTTCTTGCCGGCCTGGATCAGGGCAACACCGCCACCGACGACGACACCTTCCTGCACGGCCGCACGGGTCGCGTTCAGGGCATCGTCAACGCGGTCTTTGCGCTCTTTCACTTCGACTTCGGTCATGCCGCCGACGCGGATAACCGCAACGCCGCCTGCCAGCTTGGCGACGCGTTCCTGCAGTTTTTCACGGTCATAGTCGCTGGTGGTTTCTTCGATCTGGTTGCGGATCTGGGCAACGCGTGCCTCGATCTCGGCCTTCTCGCCAGCACCGTCAACAACAGTGGTTTCGTCTTTGGTGATCGAAACCTTCTTGGCCGATCCCAGCATGTCGATGGTGACATTCTCGAGCTTCATGCCCAGGTCTTCGCTGATGACCTGACCGCCGGTCAGAATTGCGAGGTCCTGGAGCATCGCCTTGCGACGATCGCCGAACCCGGGGGCCTTGACCGCAGCAATTTTCAGGCCGCCGCGAAGTTTGTTGACAACCAGAGTTGCCAGCGCTTCGCCTTCGACGTCCTCGGCAATGATCAAGAGCGGCTTTTGCGACTGGATCACCGACTCGAGCAGCGGAACCATTGGCTGCAGCGACGAGAGTTTCTTTTCATGCAGCAGGATCATGCAGTCTTCGAGTTCTGCAGTCATCTTGTCAGCATTGGTGACAAAGTAGGGGCTCAGGTAGCCACGGTCGAACTGCATGCCTTCGACAACATCGGTCTCTGTTTCCAGACCCTTGTTTTCCTCGACGGTGATGACACCCTCGTTGCCGACCTTCTGCATCGCGTCTGCGATCTGCTGGCCGATTTCGGATTCGCCGTTGGCGGAGATGGTGCCAACCTGCGCAACCTCAGCGCTGTCGGACACGTCACGCGCAGCCGCTTTGATCGCTTCAACAACGGTGGTGGTCGCGAGATCAATACCGCGCTTCAGGTCCATCGGGTTCATGCCGGCGGCAACCGATTTCAGACCTTCCTTGACGATGGCCTGAGCCAGAACCGTCGCGGTGGTGGTACCGTCGCCGGCTTCATCATTGGTGCGGCTGGCGACTTCTTTCACCATTTGCGCGCCCATGTTCTCGAACTTGTCTTCCAGTTCGATTTCCTTGGCAACGGTCACGCCGTCCTTGGTGATGCGCGGGGCGCCGAAGGATTTGTCGATAACCACGTTGCGGCCTTTGGGGCCCAGGGTAACCTTGACGGCGTCGGCCAGGATGTTGACACCCTTCAGCATACGATTGCGCGCGTCGGTATCAAACTTGACGTCTTTTGCAGACATATTGATTGTCTCCTAGTTTTCTGGATTGGGATCAGACGAAGCGTGGCGTTCAGGCCGCTTTGGCGGCTGCGTTTGCTTCGATGATGCCCAGAATGTCGCTCTCTTTCATGATCAGCAGCTCTTCACCGTCGACGGTGACTTCGGTGCCGGACCATTTGCCGAACAGGATCTTGTCGCCTGCCGATACAGCCATTTCGATCAACTCGCCGCTGTCCTTGCGGGCGCCTTCGCCAACCGACACGACGACGCCCTCTGCCGGCTTCTCTTTGGCGCTGTCGGGAATGATCAGCCCACCAGTGGTTTTTTCATCGCTTTCGACACGGCGCACCAGCACCCGGTCATGAAGTGGTTTGAATGCCATCTTTGCAGCTCCTTAACGCTCAAAGTTTCGGGGTCCTCCGCTCCCAGTCGGGATATTATCACTCACCCCGCATGAGTGATAACGGTGCATAGGTAGGGGGCAGTGCGAGACCTGTCAACAGGCCGTTTGACAAAAAAATAGTCCGACCGTCCCGCCGGGATCATTTTCTTGTCTGCCTTGCCCCGATCATCGTCAAAGCAAGGCATGTCGAGCCGAAGTCAACCTTGCCGGCGGCACCGAAGGGTCACACAATCGGCATGTAGGATCGGCGCGGGCTGGCGAAAACCCGTCAGCTTGTCGCTACCAACTCTCGGCCCAGTGTTTCAGCCCGTCGGTTCCCATCGGCGTCAATGCATAGATGCCCCGGCTTTCCCGCTCAAACCAGCCGTAGTGGTTGTCTGACATCAACCGCGTCGCCGCAGGCACCTTGGCCGCGCGCGCCACATCGGCCCCTTTGCTTGGACCATGCTCCGCCAGAAAGGCCGCACAGCGCAGCGCATCCTGACGATATCCTGTCACGATACCGTGCCGTGTCGCGCCACCTGCGTTCGGGTCGCCGCGCAACCTTTCGAACTCCCGCAACAGCCTTTGCGTCCGCTTCTTCGATTTGCGTGGCGCATAGGGGCCGGGATCGCACTGGACTTCTACCTGCCCATCCGACCGTACCGTCATCAAACCCAGCCCCAGCCGGCGGCACAGCGCCAGATTGTCCTTCAGGGCCCGCCGCGCGCTGCGCCCGCTTGGCCTGAGCACGGCAATATAGACCAGGTCGACAACCCTCAATCGCTCCACGGCCTGATGAAACAGCGACAGGGTAAAACGCAACTTCAGTTCCACGATCACCGGCGGCTCATCGCCGCGTCGCGCCACCACGTCCGCCGCGCCTACCTCGCCCTTGACCTGATAGCCCTGCTGCTCAAGCAACGCCTTGATCGGGGGATACAGGTGCTGTTCCTGCGTGATTGCCTCACCGGTCATAGCCGAACGCCTCGAAATCCGCGCGATACCGTTCAAACAGCATATCAGCCTGCACAGGCGAAAGCCTCGCATCCAGACCGACCCGCGACCGGTTCTTGTGCGGCAGCCGTCGATCTCTGCCGAAAATCTTCCGGAACACCGGAGCGATGTCCTGCGCAAGACGTTCGAATCGCAGCACCCGATCGACCAGAACCCGCCCTCGCGCATCCGTCACATAGCGCACCTGTGGCACAAGATGGCGTGAGCCATCGGAATAGTCGTCCTTGATCTCGGTGTTCAGAAAGATGTCCAACTCCAACACCTGACCGCGCTTGGCCGCTGCCCCGGCGCGGTAGCGAAATTCCGACAGTGCCCTCTCATAGGGATGCCGCACGATGGCAAATCTCAGATAGCGGTCGAAATCCTCGGCCAGCATATGCCCCAGAGCCACGTATTCGTCGGCATAGAGATGCGCCAGTTTTTGCGGCCCCATCCTAGGGTTGGCGTTCTGGCGCAGCAACAGCACCGCACGATCACGCCATGCCAGATCCAGATCATTTAGAAACACGGTCTCCACGCTCTGTCCGCCGGTCTTGGGGATGTGAACGAACACGGTCTTGTGGGCATGGGAAATCATCATAAGGTCCGTGCGATCAGACCGCACCCTCCCAACCGCGTCTGAAAAAGTCAACGCAGGCTCATCTGACCAAGGGTCGCAGCCTGCGCAACAACGGGTGACAACGCCGGGTGACGTTCCTATAAGGCGCGCAAATTACACCCCTGCACAGGATGCATCAGATGACCATTCAGGTTTTTGGACACAAATCCCCCGACACCGATTCGACAGGCTCGCCCATCCTTTGGGCGTGGTACCTGAACGAGGTCAAAGGCACCCCCGCCGAAGCCGTGTTGCTGGGCGAGCCCAACACCGAAGCCGCCTTCTTGCTGAAACGCTGGGACCTGCCCAAACCCGCCATCATCGCCGACGTCGCTGACGACGCGCCGGTCGTGATCGTCGACACCAACAACCCTGCCGAACTGCCCGCCAACATCAACAATGCCGACATTCAGGCAATCATCGACCATCACAAGCTGGTCGGCGGGCTGGAAACCAAGGGTCCGATCGACATCACCATCCGTCCTCTGGCCTGCACCGCAACCATCATGCACGACCTGATGGGCGACGACGCCACCAAGATGCCCGACTGGGCAAAGGCCACTGCGCTGACATGCATCCTGTCGGACACGCTGGAGTTCCGCAGCCCGACCACCACGCCGCATGACAAGGCCGTGGCCGAGAAGCTGGCCGCCGAGTTGGGCATTTCGATCTCTGATTACGCCGCCGATATGTTCGCCGCCAAATCCGATGTGTCCTCGTTCAGCGACGCGGAACTGCTGCGCATGGACAGCAAGGAATACCAGGTCGACGGCACCAAGTTTCGTGTCTCGGTCCTGGAAACCACGTCACCCGCCACGGTTCTGGACCGCAAGGCCAGCCTGATCGAGACGATGCCCGCCGTCGCGTCGGAGGATGGCGTTGATCAGGTCCTTCTCTTTGTCGTCGATATCCTGAACGAAGAAGCCACGCTGCTGGTCCCCAACGATCTGGTGAAGACCGTCGCCGCCAAGAGCTTTGACGCCACCGCAACCGGTGACAGCGTGGTTCTGCCCGGCATCGTCAGCCGCAAGAAACAGATCATTCCCAATCTCAAGATCTGAACGAACGTCAGAGGACCCCGTCACAATCGCCGGGGTCCTGCTTGAATGGGTTGACCCCACATCTCCGCCCGAACCGCTCGTCATTCCAGCAAGCATGGCGCCGAGGGCAACGAGGTGAACCAACATCAAGGCTTTGTCTTTCCACATTGCCCCAACGGCAAACCAGCCCAGGACACCGATCAGAAAGAAGTAGAGATTCCACGGCGTCCAGCCAAAGCCAGTCGCTGAATACCCCATGATCTGAACGATCGACGCACCCCATTTGACAGCAAATATGACGCGGTCCTTCGAAGGGCTCGCGAACGCGACATTAGCCAGCATGGCCCAACCCTCCTTCAACGCGCCCAGTTGCTTCAGCGTCGTAAAAACGCGAAAGAAGATCGCCTCCCCCGAAACAGCAACCATACGCGGGATCAACCAATATAAATTCAACAGGCATTTACTTCACCATACTCTGTTTGATCCTCATATACTCCTCATGATGCAGCTGAACACGCCAGAACCGATCCTTCATGACGATAGAAATACTACTTCCTATGAACGACTTTCCATCAATTTGGGCGGCCGCAACCTATCGAGCGTGTCGTCTCGCAACTGAACAGAGACGCAGAATCTGAGCACAGCCTGCACCGACAGCATTTGGTGATGCGCAAGTGACCCGGTTCGCTCCAAACGCTTGACAACGCCGCGCCCCTTGGTCATTCCGCAACATGTTGGTTTCTGCGAAAGCAGATGAAAAGGGAATGCTTGACGCAGCCGTCCCCGCGACCGTGACCGGAGAGGTCGCCCAAGCCACTGGCCGATATCGGTCGGGAAGGCGGGCAGACCGCCAGAAAGCCGCCGCTTTCTGACATCCGCAAGCCGGGAGACCTGCCAGCACGAAATGACGTTGGCCGGGCGGGGTGTCTTGGTCACGGGCCCGGCACCCGCTTTGCCCGCGATCTCCCCGCCTCCCGGCTGCCCGAAAGAGGTGAACACGGATGACAGAGCCGATGCCCGATGTCGCGCCCGTAGAGTTGCTGGTCTGCCTGACCTGCCGGCGTGGCCAGCCGACCGACACCGAAGGCACGCGCCCCGGCGCGATGCTGCATGAGGCACTGGCGGGCCAAGACCTGCCGGCGGGTGTCACCCTGCGAGGGGTCGAATGCCTGTCCAACTGCGATCATGGCTGCTCTATCGTGTTTCGTGGCGGCGGAAGTCGCTGGACCTATGTCTATGGCAATTTTGACGAGACCACCGACGCGCCGATGATCCTTGATGTCGCTGCCCGCTATCACGCCGCGCCCGACGGGCTGGTCCCGTGGCGCGAGCGCCCTGTCCATTTCCGCAAGAACTGTATCGCCCGTATCCCCCCGATTGGAGAGACCTGATGTCCAACCTGTCCAAGCTGCCCGTCACCGTGATCACCGGATTTCTCGGTTCTGGCAAAACCACCCTCATCCGCCACCTCATGCAGAACCCGCAAGGCAAGCGTCTGGCCGTGGTAGTCAATGAATTCGGTGATGTCGGCGTCGATGGCGACATCCTGAAATCCTGCGCCATCCCGGATTGCCCGGCCGAAAACATCATGGAACTGTCCAACGGTTGCATCTGCTGCACCGTGGCCGACGACTTCATCCCGACCATCGAAGCCCTGATGGCGCTGGACCCGCGCCCGGATCATATCCTGATCGAGACCTCGGGTCTCGCACTTCCCAAGCCGCTGCTCAAGGCGTTTGACTGGCCCGATATCCGCAGCCGCATCACCGTTGACGGTGTCATCGCGCTCGCCGATGCCGAGGCCGTCGCCGCAGGTCGTTTCGCCCCCGACGTCGCCCGCGTCGACGCCCAGCGCGCAGCTGACGACTCGCTCGATCACGAAACGCCGCTGTCCGAGGTGTTCGAGGATCAGATCAGCTGTGCCGACATCATCCTGCTGACCAAACCCGACCTTGCCGGGCCAGACGGCGTTGCAAAGGCACGCGCCGTCATCGCCGCCCAAGCGCCCCGCCCGCTGCCCGTGATCGAGGTTGCCGAAGGGGCCGTCGACGTGCGCGTGATCCTAGGGCTCGAGGCCGCCGCCGAGGACGACATGGATGCCCGTCCCAGCCACCACGACAGCGCGGATGACCACGAACACGACGATTTTGAGAGCATTGTCGTGGATTTGCCCGAACAATCCGATCCTGCCGATCTGGTTTTCCGGATCGAACAGCTGGCGAACGAGCGCAACATCCTGCGCGTCAAAGGCTATGTTGCGGTCACCGGAAAACCCATGCGCTTGCTGGTGCAGGCCGTCGGAGCGCGCGTGCGGCACCAGTATGACCGTGCCTGGAAGCCGGATGAGGCGCGCCAGGGTCGTCTTGTCGTCATCGCGGAACATGACGACATCGATGCCGCCGCGATACGCGACATCCTTACCTGCCTGCCGACAGCGGCAGAGTAGGGAAGCGTGCCACGATGCATGTCGTCTTTCGCGAAAGCCACGGGCTAGAGGAAACGGACACCCCGACCGATCTGGGCCAAAGCCCGGCGGAGTTGGTGGTTCTGTCGTTTTCCGACAGCGATCTGGGCGCGTTTGCGTCCGGCTGGCATCGTGGCGGCGGTCCGGACGGGCGTATGCCATCTCTGCGGTTGGCCAATCTCGCCGCGCTGAAGCACCCGCTTTCGGTCGACACCTATGTCGAACAGACGCTCGAAGGCGCCAAGGGCATTCTGATCCGCCTTATCGGAGGCGTGCCTTACTGGACCTACGGCCTGCAACAGGTCCAGTCGCTCGCCGCGCGCAACGGGCTGGCGGTGGCGGTTTTGCCCGCAGACGGGCGGCACGATCCCCGGCTTGACGACTGTTCCACCCTGCCCCGCTCGACCCTTCGGCGACTGCAACTTCTCTGTGACACTGGCGGCACCGTGGCCGCACAGGCGGCGCTCGCGCAGTTCGCGTTGGCGGCGGGGCTGTATGCCGGACCAGTGCGCGGGGCCAAGACCCTTCCGCAGGTCGGAGCGTGGACACCGGAACAGGGCGTCACCTGCCCCGCGACCACTTTTGACGCAACAAGCACCCGCCCTCGCATCCTCATCACCTTTTACCGCGCCTATCTGACCGCCGCCGATCTCGCACCGATCGAGGCACTGTTCACCGCATTTCGCGCGCGCGGCTTTGACGTTGGCGCGCTCTTTGCCCCGTCGCTCAAGGCCCCCGAGGCCGCAGGCTGGCTGGCACGGCAGGTTCAGACGCTCACACCCGCTGCCATCGTCAACGCCACCGCCTTCTCCGGCAAGACCGAGGGCGGCACCTCGCCGCTGGATTCCGCCGGTGTGCCGGTGTTTCAGGTGGCATTGGCCACCTCGACGCACAACGCATGGGCCGATGCCGAACGCGGGTTGTCGCCTGCCGATCTGGCGATGCACGTTGTCCTGCCAGAGGTAGATGGCCGCATCCTCACCGGTGTCGCCAGCTTCAAGGAGCCCGGCCCGCGCGACCCGGACCTGCAATTCGCCCGCTATGTTCATCAGCCGCACCCAGACCGGATAGACGCTATTGCAGACCGGGTAGTTGGGTGGGTTCGGCTGGCCCAAAAACCCAATGCCGACAAGATTCCGGTGCTGGTGCTGTCCACCTATCCCGGCAAGGATTGGCAGATGGCCCATGCGGTTGGTCTTGATGCGCTCGCCTCGACAGAAGCGATACTCGCGGATCTGGGCGCACAGGATTATGCCACCGAAACCTCTCTGACTGCCGATGACCTGGCCAATGCCCGCATCACGTGGTCGCTCACCGAGTATCGCACGGCCCTTGCAGGGCTTCCGTCCAGCCTGCAAGCCGATCTGCAAACCGTTTGGGGTGATCCGCAGGATGATCCGTCCTGCGCCGGGGAAGCCTTTCACTTTTCTGCCTTGAAACGCGGCAAGGTGATCATCGCACTGCAACCGGAACGCGGGCACATCACGACGCGCGAGGACGACTACCACGATCTGTCTCGCACCCCGCGCCATGGCTATGTCGCGTTCTACCTCTGGCTGCGCCACCGGATCGGGGCCGATGCGCTGATCCATGTCGGCGCGCATGGCACGCTGGAATGGCTTCCGGGCAAAGCGGTTGCGTTGTCCGGGTCCTGCTGGCCCGAAGCGCTGATTGGCGACATGCCGGTGATTTATCCCTTCATCGTGAACGATCCCGGCGAGGCGGCGCAGGCCAAACGCCGGATCGGCGCAGTGACGCTGGGCCATATCCCGCCGCCTCTGAAGCAGAGCGGCACACCTGACAGGATGGTGCGACTCGAAACCCTGCTGGACGAATTTTCGAACGCCGACGGGCTGGATCCGAAACGTCGTGACCGCCTGCAATCCGATATCCGCATCGAGGCCCAAGCCATCGGCGTCGAAGGTGAGTTGGGGCTGGAGCGGGCCACCAGCACCGCCGAGGCAATCACTCGCATCGACCGCTTTGTTTGCGACATCAAGGAAAGCCAGTTTGGCGACGGGTTGCATGTCTATGGTCGCCCGCCCGCCGCACAAGGCAGCTTTGCGACCGAGACCTCGGTTCAATCCGAACGCGACGGTCTGCTGGACGCGCTCGGCGGTCACTGGATCGCACCCGGCCCCAGCGGCTCGCCCTATCGGGGGCGCAACGATGTGCTGCCCACCGGGCGCAATCTCTACACCACCGACCCGCGATCCGTCCCCACCCGCAGCGCCCATGCGCAAGGCGTCAAGCTGGCCGAGGAACTGGTCCGCCGTCACCTGCAGGATGAAGGCGACTACCCCAAGGGGCTGATCGTCGATCTTTGGGGCTCGGCCACGATGCGCACCGCAGGCGAGGAATTTGCCATGGCGCTGCACCTGCTGGGCGTCAAACCGGTCTGGGACGCAGGCAGCGAACGCGTCTCGGGCATCGAGGTGCTGCCGATCACTGATCTTGACCGGCCCCGTCTGGATGTCACCTTGCGCGTTTCCGGCTTGTTCCGCGACGTTTTCCCGACCCTGTCGGCCCTGTTCGGACAAGCCGTCCGCGCGCTGTCGGCGCGCGACGAAGCCCCCGACTGGAACCCCTATGCAGGTCATGCGCCCGCCGCGCGTGTTTTCGGCCCGGCACCGGGCAGCTATGGGCTGGGTATGGACGATTTGCCGGACACCTACACCGATACCGCCCGTGCCGCCGCCGGGCAGGCGTGGCTTGAGGCCAGTTCCTTTGCCCTGGAGGGGGCGGAGATCGCGCGGGACCGCGACGGTATCCGCGACCGGGTGGCCAGGGCCGACGCCTTTGTGCATCTTCAGGACCTGACCGAAACCGATATCCTGCTTGCCGCAGACTATGCCACGCACGAAGCCGGGTTCGCCGCCGCCAAGGCGCAGACCGGCGGCACGGCAGCCCTCTATCATCTGGACAACACCAACCCCGATAATCCCCGCGCCCGCACCCTGCCCGAAGAAGTCGCCCGCGTGGTTCATGCCCGCGCCGCCAATCCCGGCTGGATCGCAGGCATGCTGCGGCATGGTTTCCGCGGGGCGGCCGAGATCGCGGCGACTCTCGACCACATGGCCGCATTCGCGCATCTTGCGGATGCCGTCGCCCCGCATCTTTTTGACCTCTACCACGACGCAACCCTTGGCGATGATGAGGTCGATGCCTTTCTCGCCGAAGCCAACCCCCAAGCGCATCGGGCCATGCAGGACAGGTTCCGCGCGCTGCATGACGCAGGGCTATGGACCACGCGCCGCAACTCCATCCGCGCCGCCATCGAGGACCGGGCATGATCCCGGAAGTCAAAGGTTGGTGCCCCGGCGCATACCGCCCGATGATGTCTGGCGACGGGCTGGTGGTGCGGGTACGACCCCGGCTGGCCCGGTTGACCGCCCGGCAGGCGCTTGGCCTTTGCACCGCCGCCGCCCGCCGTGGCAATGGCACAATCGATCTGACCAACCGCGCCAACCTGCAACTGCGCGGCGTGGTCGAGGCCGATCACGCCGCCTTGCTTGAAGAACTGGCCGCACTTGGCGTGCTCGACGCGGACCCGGCGCTTGAGATGCGGCGCAACATCCTCATGACACCCCTATACGATGCCGGCGATCTGACAGAGCGTCTGGCGCAGCACCTGACCGATCGCCTCGCGGACTTGCCTGACCTGCCCGCAAAATTCGGCTTTGCCATCGATACCGGCCTGACCCGAATGTTGTGCGGATGCTCTGCCGATATCCGCCTTGAACGTGGCGACCGTGGCCTCATTCTCCGCGCGGATGGGGCAGCGACCGGTCGCCGGGTGACCGAGGCGGACGCGATCGACCAGATGATTGCCCTTGCCATGTGGTTCGCCGCCACACGCGACCCACAGACACGGCGCATGGCGCGGCTGATCGAGGAACGCGAATTGCCCGAGGCGTGGCGCGGTGCCGAGCCTGGCCCCGTGACGCCACCCTGCCATCCCGGCGCTTGCGATGCCGGGATGATCTATGGCGCGCCATTCGGACAGTTGGATGCGGAGGCCCTGGCCGCGCTGATCCGCCAGACCAACGCAACCGCCCTGCGCGTTACGCCATGGCGGATGTTTGTGCTGGAAGGCGCCACCGGGTCGGACATTGGCGCCTTCATCACCACCCCCGGTGATCCTCTCCTCGCCATCGATGCCTGCCCCGGCGCGCCTTACTGTCCGCAAGCGCAGGCAGAAACCCGCGCCACCGCCCGTGAACTCGCGCCGCGCGTGAGGGGCAGCCTGCATGTGTCGGGCTGCGCCAAGGGCTGCGCGCGCAATACACCTGCGGATATCACGCTCGTCGGGCGGGACGGGCGATTTGACCTTGTCAAACACGGCTGCGCAGGGGATGAGCCGACGATGCGTGCACTGACCGCAACTGACCTGCTACGCTTGGGAGACCTGACCTGATGCCCTATCACTATGAAACCGATGGCGCAGCGATCTATGCGCAGTCCTTTGCGACCATCCGTGCAGAGGCCGATCTGGCCCGGTTTGCCTCCGACGAAGAGCAGGTGGCTGTCCGGATGATCCATGCGGCCGGGATGGTGGGACTGGAAGAGTTCATACATTTCTCTCCCGAATTCGTCGGGGCCGCCCGTGCTGCATTGGACGGTGGCGCGCCGATCCTCTGCGATGCGCGCATGGTCAGCGAAGGCATCACCCGTGCCCGCCTGCCCACCGAAAACGAAGTGGTCTGCACGCTGCATGATCCACGTGTCAGAGGATTGGCTGCCGGCATGGGCAACACCCGCTCCGCCGCCGCGCTGGAACTGTGGCGACCGCGACTGGAAGGGGCCGTTGTCGCCATCGGCAACGCGCCAACCGCACTGTTCCATCTCCTGAACATGCTTGAAGACCCGGAGTGCCCGCGCCCTGCGGCGATCATCGGCTGCCCCGTCGGGTTTGTCGGCGCTGTCGAAAGCAAGAACGCTTTGTGGGAGGCGCAGCCCGTGCCGTGCTGTATCGTCAAGGGCCGTCTGGGCGGCTCCGCGATCACCGTTGCCGCCGTCAACGCCATCGCCAGTCGCGCGGAATGACCTCGGGCACGATATACGGGGTTGGTCTCGGTCCCGGAGACCCTGACCTGATGAGCGTGCGGGCCGATCGCCTGCTGCGAAACGCACGGCACGTGGCCTACTTCCGCAAGGCCGGCCACGTCGGGCAGGCGCGGGCCATCGCCGGTGCCCTGCTGCCCGCCGAAGCGACCGAATTTCCGATGGAATATCCCGTTACTACCGAAATTCCGCTGAGTGATCCGCGTTACAACCAGTTGCTTTCGGAATTCTACGCCAGTTGTACCGGGCATCTCAGGTCGCTGTCCCTCAAAGGCGAGGATGTCGTGGTTCTCTGCGAAGGCGATCCATTCTTCTATGGGTCCTTCATGCACCTCCACAGCCGCCTGCACGGCAAGGTCCCGATCAGTGTCGTACCTGCCGTCACCGGCATGTCCGGTGCATGGACGGCCACCGGCACCCCGATCACCTGGGGTGATGACGTCCTGACCGTCCTGATGGGAACACTGCCCGAGGACGCACTTGTTCGTCACATGAGGGATACCGACGCATTGGTGGTGATGAAGATCGGGCGTAATTTCGACAAGGTATGCCGCGCCCTTGCGCGGAGCGGACTTGCGGATCGGGCCTGGCTGGTCGAGCGCGCCGCCATGCCCGACCAGACCATCACACCGCTGAGCGACGTCAGAAACCAGGTAGCGCCCTATTTCTCGATCATCCTCGTGCATGGTCAGGGGCGCAGACCGTGACTGGGTGGGTGCGTATTGCGGGGCTTGGGCCGGGCAACGATTCGCTCGTGACCCCCGAAGTCACCGAGGCGCTGGCGCAGGCCACCGACGTGATCGGCTATATCCCCTATGTTGCCCGCGTCGCACCGCGCGACGGGTTGACGCTGCACGCCAGTGACAACCGCGTAGAGCTGGACAGATCCCGCCATGCGCTGGATCTGGCAACACAGGGACGGCGGGTCGTCGTCGTGTCCTCGGGCGATCCCGGCGTGTTCGCGATGGCAGCAGCAGTGTTTGAGGCGGTCGAGGCCGGGCCCGCCTCGTGGCGCCAACTTGATATCACCGTCCTGCCCGGAATCACCGCCATGCTGGCTGCCGCCGCACGGGCAGGCGCGCCCCTTGGACATGATTTCTGTGCCATCAACCTGAGCGACAATCTGAAGCCGTGGAGCCTGATCGCAAAGCGCCTGCGGCTGGCGGCAGAGGGCGATTTTGCGATGGCGTTCTACAATCCACGTTCAAAGTCGCGCCCCGAAGGGTTCGAAAAGACACTGGACCTATTGCGGAGCACTTGCGGAAGGGATCGGCTGATCCTTTTCGCAAGGGCCGTATCCACCCCCGAGGAACGGCTGACTGTCACGACACTCGGCGACGCGACGCCGGGCATGGCCGATATGCGCACGGTGGTCATTGTCGGTTCATCACGCACCCGGCTCGTCGAAAACAGCAGGAACCTGATCGTCTACACGCCAAGGTCCACGCCGGAATGAGCCAGCCAGCTGATAACCTGCGCAGGGGTTTGCACCTCTGTTCTCGGCGGGATCGGCGGGCGGTCGATCATCAGGACCGGCAGGCCCATTTCCCGCGCCGCGTCAATCTTGGATCGCGCGCCCGTTCCGCCTGCGTTCTTGGACACGACCAGTTCGATGCCATGGTCTTGCATCAAGGCCTTGTCGGCCTCTGCCGAAAACGGGCCGCGATCCACAACAAGGTGACAGTCAGGCAACGGGAGCGCGTCCGGCTGATCGACCAGCCGCAACAGATACCGATGCTGCGGCTGTGCCGCGAAAGCCGCGAG
The DNA here is from genome assembly GCF_032595355.1 of Sedimentitalea todarodis. Taxonomy (NCBI): domain Bacteria; kingdom Pseudomonadati; phylum Pseudomonadota; class Alphaproteobacteria; order Rhodobacterales; family Paracoccaceae; genus Sedimentitalea; species Sedimentitalea todarodis. The sequence continues at coordinate 63,254 of NZ_JASMWN010000016.1, forward strand.
ATGCATACGCCCGACCGCGAGGAAAACCCGGCGAACCGGCCCGGCCAGCGCCGCCACCGCGGCGTCAATGTCGGGCACCACGGTCCAGCGATCTTGTGGACCAGCCTGCCATGCGGGTCGGGTCAGTGCGATCAGCGGCACATCGGCCATTGCGCAGGCCACAACGGCATTGGTACTCATCTGCGCCGCAAAGGGGTGAGTCGCGTCAACGACATGGGTGATGGCTTCGGCGCGCAGATAGCGCGCCAACCCGTCAGCGCCACCAAATCCGCCAACGCGCACCGGGACCGGTTGCGCACGCGGCCGGTCCACCCGACCCGCATAGGAAAACACCGCGCGCAAGCCGGCCTCTGCCACCGCGCGGGCCAGCGCGGTAGCCTCGGTCGTGCCGCCCAGGATCAGGAGGTGCGGTGTCATGGCTGACGCTCCGTGGTTGACCATCGTTGGATTGGGCGAAGATGGACCGGCGGGCCTGTCGCCTGCAAGCCGTGAAGCATTGGATCGCGCGGAAATTGTGATGGGGCCGCCCCGGCACCTCGCCCTGCTTCCAGAAATACGGGCCGAATTGGTCGAATGGCCGGTCCCTTTTGCCGACGGGATTGCACGGTTGCTGAAGTTGCGGGGACGGCCGGTGGTGGTGCTTGCCTCGGGCGATCCCTTCTGGTTCGGAGCCGGGTCCGTCATCGCGCGTCATCTGCAACCCGAAGACTGGCGCGCCCTGCCCGGTGTGTCAGTGTTTGCCCTTGCCGTCGCACGATTGGGCTGGCCACTGGACACCACGCTGACGCTCGGTCTGCACGCGGCACCCTTGACGCGCGTCCGGCCATACCTGATGCCGGGACAGCGCGCGATCGTGCTGTTGCGCGATGGGGCGGCGGTCGCAGCACTTGCCGATCTTTTGGTCGCGACGGGGTTTGGCGAGAGCACGCTTCACGTTTGCGAGGCACTTGGTGGACCACGCGAACGGCTGCGCAGCAGCGATGCCGCAACGCTTGCGTTTGAGGATGTTTCCCATCCGGTCTGTGTCGGGCTTGAGGTCGCAGGCCAAGGCGTTGCCCTGCCGCTGACTCCGGGCCGGCCCGACACGATGTTCGAGAATGACGGCCAGATCACCAAAGGGCCGATGCGAGCGCTGACACTGGCGGCACTCGCCCCGCGCCCCGGCGAGCGACTTTGGGATATTGGCGGCGGCAGCGGCTCGGTTGCCATCGAGTGGCTGTTGAGCCATCCCAGCCTGAGCGCAACAACCATTGATCCCAATCCGGACCGAATCGCGCGTATCCGGCGCAATGCCGATCAATTGGGTGTTGACCGTCTGGACATCGTGAAAGGACATGCGCCCGCTGCATTGCGGGGTCTGCCACCTCCTGATGCTGTGTTCATCGGCGGCGGGGTATCGGCCGACATGCTGACATGGCTGGGCGCAAACCTGCCGGGCGGAACCCGGCTGGTGGCCAATGCCGTCACGTTGGAAAGCGAGGCATTGCTGGCGGATGCACAGGAGAAACGCGGCGGCAATTTGTTGCGCATCGAACTGGCGCAGGCCGAGCCGTTGGGGAGCAAGCGCGGCTGGAAAGCGGCTTATCCCGTGGTGCAGTGGAGCGTCATGCTATGATCGTCGCCGGTTTCGGATTTCGCGCACAGGCCAGTTGCGCCAGCCTGCAATCGGCGCTGGAAAGCGCCACGCCGGATCGTGTCATCGGCGCGGTCGCGGCCCCTGCGGACAAGGCCGGGGCACCGTGCCTCTCACAATTTGCGACGGACAGAAACCTGCCTGTGCGTGCGATTTCAATCGCGGCACTGCAGGCCGTCTCCACCGCAACACAATCCGCTCAGAGCCAGGCACATCGCGGAACCGGAAGCGTTGCCGAGGCCGTAGCCCTCGCCGCCGCCGGACCGGGTGCCCGGCTGCTGGTGCACCGTCATATTTCGCAGGACCGCCTGGCCACCTGCGCCATCGCAATCGGGAAAGAGACATGACCGTACATTTCATCGGCGCCGGACCGGGTGCTGCCGACCTGCTGACCCTGCGTGGGCGCGATATCATCGCCGCCTGCCCTGTCTGCCTTTATGCCGGGTCGTTGGTGCCAGAAGAGATTCTCGGGCACTGCCCGCCGGATGCCCGCGTGATCAACACTGCCTCGATGGATCTTGACGCGATCATCGCCGAGTGTCGGGCCGCAGAGGACTCGGGGCAGGATGTCGCGCGGCTACATTCCGGCGATTTGTCGGTCTGGTCCGCCATGGGTGAGCAGATGCGCCGCTTGCGCGCCGAGGGAATTGCCGTCAGCGTGACCCCCGGCGTGCCGTCCTTTGCCGCCGCCGCCGCAACGCTGGGCACCGAGCTGACCCTGCCGGGACTGGCGCAATCGGTGGTTCTGACGCGGACGCCGGGGCGGGCCTCCTCGATGCCGCCGGGCGAAACGCTGAGCAATTTCGCGGCCACCGGGGCAACGCTGGCGATTCACCTGTCGATTGGCAATCTGGACCGCGTGATCGCGGACCTGATGCCAGGCTACGGGGCCGATTGTCCGGTGGCGGTAGTCTATCGTGCCAGTTGGCCGGACGAAAAGATCATCCGCGCGACATTGGGCACGTTGAAGGCGGCGATGGATGAAGATATCTCGCGCACGGCGCTGATCCTTGTGGGCCCGGCGCTGGCAGGTGAAGGGTTTTCCGAAAGCTGCCTGTATTCAAAAGATTACGACCGCCGCTATCGCCCGCAAAGCGCCGATAGCCCGTGGTCAAGCTGGAGCCATGGCGATGATTAACCCCCCCGGCCTGCTGATTTCCGCACCGTCCTCGGGCACGGGCAAGACCACGGTCATGTTGGGGCTGCTGCGCGCCCTCGCCGAGGATGGCCTGGCCGTGCAGCCGTTCAAGAGTGGCCCGGATTACATCGATCCGGCCTTTCACCGGGCGGCCGCCGGACGTGCCTCGTTCAACATGGACAGTTGGGCGATGAGCGCACCGCTGCTGGATGCGGTGGCGACACAGGCACAAGGCGCGGATATCGTGATAGCCGAAGGCTCCATGGGCCTGTTTGACGGGGTCGCAAAACCGGGCGAGATCGGGCACGGTTCGAGCGCCGAAACCGCGCTGCGCATGGGCTGGCCGGTCGTTCTTGTGCTGGATGTCGGCGGTCAGGCGCAATCGGCAGCAGCGACGGCGCTTGGGTTTCGCACATACAACCCCGATCTGCCCTTTGCCGGCGTGATACTGAACCGTGTTGCCAGCCCCCGGCACGAGCGGCTGACCCGGTTGGGGATGGACAAGGCCGGTCTGCCGGTACTGGGCGTCTTGCCGCGACGGGGAGATCTGACATTGCCCGAGCGGCACCTCGGTCTGATCCAGGCCGTGGAGCATCCGGACCTGGAAAACGCAATTGCCGGGTATGCCGCCTTCTTGCGAGAGCATGTGGACCTTGCGGCAATCCGGGCGGCGGCCTCCTCGCGCCCGGATGGGCCCTCGTCGGCCGCGCTGCCGCGCCCCCCGGCGCAACGGATCGCCTTGGCGCAGGATGCTGCGTTTTCCTTTACCTATCCGCATCTGTTGGAAGGCTGGCGCGCTGCTGGGGCCGAGATCCTCCCGTTCTCGCCGCTGGCCGATGAACCACCCGCGCCGGATGCGGATCTGGTCTGGTTGCCGGGTGGCTATCCGGAGTTGCATGCCGGGCAAATCGCGGCAGCGAACCGGTTCCTCCACGGGCTGCGGAGCCACGCGGAAAGCCGCCCGGTCCATGGTGAGTGCGGCGGCTATATGGCCTTGGGTGAGGCCTTGATCGACAAGGATGGCAACCGGCACCGGATGGCGGGGCTTCTCGGGCTGGTGACCTCATATGAAAAGCGGAGATTCCACCTTGGTTATCGCAAGGCGACGCTGACGGCAGCAATGCCCGGTTTTGCCGCCGGGTCCACCCTGCGCGGGCACGAGTTCCACTACTCCACCATCCTCGACCAACCCGATACACCGCTCGCCGATGTGCGGGATGCCGAAGGCGCAACAGTCGCCGAGACCGGTTCGACACTTGGCAACGTCACCGGAACGTTCTTTCACCTGATCGCCGAGGCCACGGTGTGAGTGGGTTTGTCTCGTTTGTCGGATCGGGTCCGGGAGATCCGGAATTGATGACCCTGAAGGCCGTGGATCGGATGAAGCAGGCTGATGCGATCCTGTTCGACGACCTGTCCTCTGGTCCGATCCTGTCCCATGCCCGTCCGGGGGCCGATCTGGTCGGCGTCGGCAAGCGCGCGGGCCGACCTTCGCCAAAGCAGGATCACGTGAGTCGCCTGCTGGTGGACTATGCCTCGGACGGTGCGCGGGTGGTGCGCCTGAAATCCGGCGATGGCGGCATGTTCGGACGCCTCGAAGAAGAACTGGTCGCGCTGCGCGCGGCAGGCATCCCCTTTGAAATCATTCCCGGCGTTCCCTCCGCCTGCGCGGCGGCGGCGGCGGCTGGCATTCCGCTCACCCGGCGGCTGACTGCGCGGCGGGTGCAATTCGTCACCGGCCATGATGTCGCGGGACAGTTACCAGAAGACCTCAACATGGCGGCACTGGCGGATGATCAGGCCACCACCGTTGTGTTCATGGGCAAACGGACCTTTCCCAAGCTGGCGGGTATGTTGATGGAACATGGTCTGCCCGCCGATACCCCTGCCCTGCTGGCCGAGGCGGTCGGAACGCCGGAACAGGCCCTGCATCGCGGCACCATAGCCACATTGGCGGACCGGCTAGCGAAGGAAAGCGGCACGGCACCTGCGCTGATCCTGTACGGGCCGCTGTCAGAGATCTGAATGCCGGATTTGGACTTGACGCAAGACGCCTCCGTCACCCATGAAGGAATGTACGGTGCCCATGCTCGCAAGGCTTGGGATAATAGGGAACAGGGTGAAATTCCCGGACTGCCCCCGCAACTGTAACAGGGGAGTATGCGTTCACGTAACCACTGGCTTGATGCCGGGAAGGAACAACGCATGCGACGATCCGAAAGTCAGGAAACCTGCCGTGATGGAACCGATCGAGCGATGACCAAACACACCCGCCGGGGTTGGCGGAAAAGGAGATTGAAACATGCATATCGAACCCGGAGTAGTCCACGGCGCCAAGATGATTCTGGCCGTAGGAACGGCGGCAGCGGCCGCTGGCTATTCGCTGAAGCTGATTGCCAGCGAACTGAAGAGCCGCTCTGTCCTCTCACTTGTGGCGCGCAGCGCAATCGCGACGGCTGCGGTATTGATCTTTTTTGAATTGTTGCCGCACTTTCCCGTCGGCATTTCCGAAGTGCACTTCATCCTCGGCACGACCTTGCTGTTGATTCTGGGGATTGCACCGGCGGCGATCGGATTGGCGGCCGGACTGGCGATACAGGGCATGGTCTTTGCTCCGACCGACATGCCGATGTATTTCGTCAACATCACCACCCTGTTGGTGCCCCTGTTCGCCATCGGTGCCCTCGCGCGCAAGGCACTGCCGCAGAACGTGGCCTATGTTGATCTGAAATACATGGACGTGTTCAAACTGTCGGTGGCCTATCAGGGCGGCGTTGTCGCCTGGGTCGCGTTCTGGGCGTTCTATGGTCAGGGTGTGGGTGCCGAAACCTTTGCCGCAGTCACCAGCTTTGGCATGGCCTACATGATGGTTGTGCTGATCGAGCCGCTGGTCGATCTCGCGGTTCTCGCCGGTGCCAAATCCATCAAGGGTTTGCGCGGGTCCGGTCTGGTTACAGACCGCCTGCATAACGCCGCATAAATCAACTGACATCTGGGGAAAGGCCTCGTCCGATTGCGGGACGGGGCCTTTTGTTTGCCATGCAAGAGTTGTTGCTGATCGGGATCGGGACCGGAAACCCGGATCATGTCACCCGGCAGGGTGCCGGTGCGATCCGCCGTGCGGACCTGATCCTCATCCCACGTAAAGGGGCCGGGAAATCAGACCTTGCCGGCTTGCGGGAAACGATCATCAATGCGGTTACTGATACGCCGCCCCGACTGTCCTATTTCGACATCCCCCAACGGCGCGATGACGATGGCTATTTGCGTGGGGTCGATGCCTGGCACGATGCGATCGCGGCCCGGTGGCAGGCGGCGATCGGGACCAGTCCGGAAGCCAAGGTGGTGGCGCTGTTGGTCTGGGGCGATCCGTCGCTTTACGACAGTTCCCTGCGCATCGCCGCACGGCTCGACCCCCAACCACGCACCCGGGTCATTCCCGGCATCACGGCGTTGCAGGCGCTGACAGCGGCGCATGCGATCCCGGTGAACGAGATCGGAGCACCTTTGGTCGTGACCACCGGTCGGCAGTTGCGCAAGAACGGCTGGCCGCAGGGGGTTGAGACAGCCGTGATCATGCTGGATGGGGAATGCTCTTTCGGTACCCTCGACGCCGCAGAATTTGACATCTGGTGGGGGGCATATGTGGGGATGGACGAAGAACTCCTGATAAGCGGCGCATTGGATCAGGTCGCCGATCAAATCCGCACCACGCGCGCGCAGGCCCGCGCCGAACATGGATGGATCATGGACATCTACCTGCTACGCCGCCGGAACTAGCGCGCGACCGCCAATATCCTCTCCACATCCAGATGCGCCTCGATATGGTCGGCAAGCGCGTCCAGCGTCGCCTCGATGCCCGAGTCATATGAGTTGCCCGCGCTCTCGGCATCGAGGCTGGACAGAAATGCCGTGCGGAAACCGTCATGGCGGAAAAGCCCGTGCAGATAGCTGCCCATGATCCGGCCTGTGCTGCTGATCGCCCCTTCGTCATCGCCGTTGATGCGGGCAAAGGGGCGGACACAATCTGGCCCAGCTGTCTGACCAATGTGGATTTCATAGCCGTCGAACATCTGCCCCGACGCTACATGTTCCGCATGAACACGTGTCAGGCGTTTCGCCGGTTCCATCACCGTTGTCACATCCAGCAAGCCCAATCCCGGGGTTTCCCCCGCCGGACCCTCGATACCCTGCGGATCGTGCACCGTTTGCCCGAGCATCTGGTAGCCCCCACAAATGCCAAGCACATGCCCCCCGCGTCGCACATGGGCGGCGACGTCTATGTCCCAGCCTTGCGCGCGCAGAAAGGCGAGATCGCCCCGTGTGGATTTGCTCCCCGGCAGGATCACCAGATCTGCATCCCCGCGGATCGGCTGGCCGGCGCGCAGCATGGTCAGGGTCAGGCCGGGTTCTTGTGCAAGCGGATCGAGATCGTCAAAATTGGCGATACGCGACAGGCAGAGGCAGACCACGTGAAACGCCCCCCCATGCGAGGCCGAAGTGATATCCAGTGCATCTTCGGCAGGCAGTTTCCAGGCATCGGGAAACCACGGCAGAACGCCAAATCCCGGCCAGCGTGTGCGCTGTTCGATCAGGGCATAGCCATCGTCAAACAGGCTGGGATCGCCGCGAAACTTATTGATCAGAAATCCGGCAACCGTGCCCTCATCCTGCTCTGACAGCACCGCCTGCGTGCCGACCATCTGCGCGATGACCCCGCCCCGGTCGATATCTCCGGCCAAGATTACCGGAACATCGGCGGCAATCGCAAACCCCATGTTGGCAATGTCGCCCTGACGCAGATTGACTTCCGCAGGGCTTCCTGCGCCTTCGACGATGACAAGATCATGCGCAGACCTGAGCCGCGCAAAGCTTTCGAGCACCGCCTGCATCAATGACGGTTTCAATCCCGCGTAATCCCGTGCACGGACGGTCGTTCGGTGTTGACCCTGCACCACCACATGCGCCCCGACATCGGTTTCAGGCTTGAGCAGAACCGGGTTCATGTCTGTATGCGGCTCCAGCCCGCAGGCCAGCGCCTGCAACGCCTGTGCGCGCCCGATTTCGCCGCCATCCACCGTGACGGCGGCATTGTTGGACATGTTCTGCGGCTTGAACGGTGCAACCGACATCCCCCGCCGCCGGGCCGCCCGGCACAACCCCGCAACCAACATGGATTTCCCGACGTTGGAGCCAGTGCCCTGTATCATCAGCGCAGGCATGGAGCGTCAGAACTCCACGCCGGCCTGTGCCTTGATACCATCGCGGAACGGGTGTTTGACCAGTGTCATTTCGGTCACCAGATCGGCGGCCTCGATCAGTTCGGGCTTGGCGTTGCGTCCGGTCAGAACAACGTGTGTCATCGCGGGTTTCTCGGTCAGCAGGAATTCGACCACCTCGTCGATGTCCAGATAACCATAGCGCAGGGCGATGTTGATTTCGTCGAGCAGGACAAAGGTGATCTCGGGGTTGCGAATCAGGTCCTTTGCCTTCGCCCATCCCGCCTGTGCCGCCGCGATATCGCGTTCGCGATCCTGGGTTTCCCAGGTAAAGCCCTCACCCGAAATCACGAAGGTGCATTCGTCGGAGAACCTGTCGCGCAGGAAGTCGGCCTCGCCGGTTTTCCAGTTTCCCTTGATGAACTGCACCACCGCGCAGGGCATGCCATGCGCAATGCAGCGCATCACCATGCCAAACCCGGACGAGGATTTCCCCTTGCCCGGTCCGGTGTGCACGATTATCAACCCTTTCTTGTCGGTCTTGGTGGCCATCATCCGGTCACGCGCGGCCTTGATCTTGCGCATCTTTTCGCGATGGCGTTTGTTGTCGTCTTCCATTGCTCTGTCCTGTGCGTCGGGGCGAAATCGGTTTCGCCTCTTTCTATACCAGCCACCGGACAAACGCGATGGGCGCACTGCATCAATTTCACAGCAAGGCCGGGCCGACACAAGCGCCTTAGCGTTTGCCATTTTTGCTGGCAAATCATAGGGTTTCCCTCAAACTCGACGTGCCTGATCAGGAGAACCCGAATGCTGCCAGAAACCATGAAAACGGTAGAGATGCGCGAAGCGGGCAAGCCCGAAGTTCTGGTGACGGGCGAGCGCGAGGTGCCAACGCCAAAGGAAGGTGAAATTCTGATCCGCGTGACAGCGGCAGGCGTCAATGGCCCCGACCTGGTACAGCGGCGCGGTCACTATCCGCCGCCAAAGGGCGCATCCGATTTGCTGGGTCTGGAAGTATCGGGCGAAGTCTGTTCGATTGCCGCGGGCGTCACCGACTGGTCCGTCGGGGACCGTGTCTGTGCCCTGACCAATGGCGGCGGCTATGCGGAATTCGTCGCCGTGGACGCGGGACATTGCCTGCCGATCCCGGAGGCTGTGGCCGAACAGGATGCGGCGGGATTGTGCGAAACCTATTTCACGGTTTGGAGCAACCTGTTCTTTGAGCAACCGGACCCAGAGGGCAAACTGCTGTTGGTGCATGGGGGCGCGGGCGGCATCGGGTCGACCGCCATTCAACTTGGCAAAGCGCTCGGGATGCGGGTGATCACAACCTGTGCCAATGCAGATGATTGCGCCTATGCCGAGGGATTGGGGGCCGAACGGGCGATAAACTTCAACGACGAAGATTTTGTCGATGTGGTGCGCGAGGCGGGCGGAGCCAATATCATTCTGGACATCATCGGCGGAGACTATGTGGCCCGCAACGTCAAGGCCGCCAGTCCGGATGCCCGGATCGTGCAACTGGCGTTCAATGCCGGTTCCAAGGTCGAAATCAACCTGATGCCGATCATGCTGAAACGGCTGATCTATACGGGCTCGACCCTGCGATCGCGCCCCGAGAGTTTCAAGACGAAGGTCGCCTCCGATCTGCGTAAGAGGGTCTGGCCAATGTTTGCAGCGAGGCAACTGTCGGCGCAAACCCACCGCGTGTTCTCCTTTGAACAGGCCGCCCATGCACATACAATGATGGAAGATGCCGCGCACCGGGGCAAAATCCTGCTGACGCCTTGCGACTGACCCTCCGAAACGATCAGGCAAAGACACGACCATCCCCATAAATGGCGAAGTTCGCGCAATTCTCGGGTGTGCTAGCCCCTATTGAGAACCGCTCAAGGGGAAGTGCCGATGAACAACCTGATCAGGTCGGGCTTACTTATGATCTCTGCGATTTCACCATCCCTTGCCGCCGCAGAGGGCTGGACCGGTTTCTATGCCGGGGCGCAAATCGGCTCAATCGACACCGACATCTCTTTCTACGGTCGCACCATGAGCGAGGATTCCGGCACCTACGGTCTGCTCGTTGGCTACAACCACGCCTTCGCCAACAAGTTGGTGCTGGGTGTAGAATTGAACGCCGACAAGTTGAACTACACGGAGATGCCGTTCAAGCATGACCTGATGGCCCGCCGGATCAAGACACGGTTGGGCTATGATTTCGGCAATGTGATGCTCTACGGCACCCTCGGCTATGCCGAGATCGGCGATGGAACCGGGAACAACGAGGACGGAACCACGGCGGGCTTCGGTGTTGACTACAAAGTCACCGATGCGCTTGTACTGGGCGCCGAAGTGCTGCGGGATTCCTTTGAATTTGCGCCCATCAATATGAACATCACGTCGCTTCGCCTGCGGGTCAGCTACCAGTTTTGAGGGTCACGCGAAAGGCCGCGTCGGCCTCGAGTGCTGCGGCATCCGCCGGGTCCCGAACTTCGCCACTTCGTCTTGGATTTGATCCCGATTGGGCGGTGCTGAGTTCAATGGAATAAGGGCTTCCCGCATGCGGAGGGTGGGGTTTTGGTGAAAGTTGTGTTGTGACACGTCGCAGACATTTCAGATATTAATGCATGTCTGAAAGAGAATTAACGTTGCGACATGTATACCAAGATCACGAGATCCGGCGGGCGCCAGTATCTGCAGCTGGTTGAGGGCTATCGCAACGAGCAAGGGAAGGTCCGCCATCGGGTCGTCGCCAACCTTGGACGCCTCGAAGAACTTAAACCGGCGAAGCTTGATCCCCTGATCGGCGGCCTCAACCGAGCGCTTGGCCGCAGCGAGAACCCGGCTTTTCCCGTCGAGATCGAAAGCTCCAAGGCCTACGGCAACGTCTTCGCCCTGCATGAGCTTTGGATGGACCTTGGCCTCGACCGCGCCCTGGGGCGAGCAATGCGGTCGGGACGGCGCAAGATCGATGTCGAGGCCCTTGTTCGGGCTATGGTATTCAACCGCTTGTGTGATCCCACAAGCAGGCTTGGCTGCCTGCGCTGGCTCCACACCGTTGCCATGCCCGAGATGCCAGCCAAGGTCGAGCATCATCACCTCTTGCGCGCCATGGACGCGCTCATGGACAATGTCGATCGGGTGGAGGCTGAGCAGACCAAACAGATCCGACCCTTGGTCGATCGGGACCTGACGGTCGTCTTCTACGACCTGACCACCGTGCGCATCCATGGTGAAGGGGAGGTCGACGAAGACATCCGCGCCTATGGGATGAACAAGGAAACGGGCGGCATCGCCCGCCAGTTCGTTCTGGGCGTCGTGCAGACCGCTGAGGGCCTTCCCCTGATGCACACTGTGCATCCGGGAAACGTGGCCGAGACCAAGACGCTTCGGGCCATGCTGGCCACTGTCCTGCAGCGCTTCCCAATCGAGCGCGTGATCCTGGTGGCTGACTGCGGGCTACTGAGTCTGGATAACATCGATGCCCTGACATCTTTGGCAGAGCAGGGCGGGCGCGCGCTGGAGTTCATCCTGGCCGTCCCGGCGCGCCGCTACAATGCTCTGGTCGAGACCTTCCGGTACATGGCCTTTGACGAGGACGGGTTGGCCGAGGATCGCTTTGCCGGTCATCGCCTGATCGTCGCCCATGACGCCTTGCGGGCCGCTGAGCAGGGCGACCGGCGTCGCGCTCGCATCGCCGAACTGGAGGCTATGGCCGAAAAGATGGTCGGCAAACTCGACGCGCAAGAGCTTGACGCGCAAGAGGCCGGAAAGACCGCCAAGGGTCGCCGCGCCTCCGACCGTGGGGCCTACAGCCGCTTCACTCGGGCCGTCGCAGAGGCCGAGCTCACGCGCTTCCTCAAGGCCGATCTCAATGCCGACCGCTTCAGCTGGTCGGTCGACGAAGACGCCATTGCCGAGGCCGAGCTGTTCGACGGCAAGCTCGCGCTGATCATCAATGCCCCGGACCTCACCGCCGCAGACGCCGTCGCGCGCTACAAGGGCCTCGCCGACATCGAGCGCGGCTTTTGCGTGCTCAAGTCCGACATCGAGATTGCGCCGGTTCACCATAGGCTGCCCGACCGCATCCGCGCCCATGCCATGATCTGCTTTCTGGCCCTCGTCCTTTACCGCGTCATGCGCATGCGTCTGAAAGCCAAGGGTCACAGAGTAAGCCCGCGTACCGCGCTCGATCTGCTGGAGCGCATTCAGCAGCACGTGGCCCGCATTGGCCCCGCAACCAAAACAACCCTCACCCGACAGCAACCGGAGCAATTGGATCTCTTCGAAGCGCTGAGCTTGAAAACACCATCCTGAAACGGCCTTGTTGTGGCAAAAGCAGGCAGACCGCCTTAATAATATCAATCGCTTACGCGTTTAGCTGTTGAACTTGGGCGGGTCGCCCGACGATGCCACCGACGATCGCAAGAAGCCCGCGCAGACAGGCGCGCTCGAAGGCATCTCCGGGATTGTCGACCTCGTCCTTCCATTGCACCAGGGCCAGAACTTCGGGCACCTCTCCCGGTGTTAGTTTTTGCATTCCCAGCCGTGCCAGAATTCCTTCGGTCTTGCGGCTGGTTGCGCGGGCGGGGTTCGGGTCTAGGCCTCACCCGCCCGGCGCGACCGGTCACGGATCGCCTTGAACAAGGGAAGCAGGATCAGGATGATCGCGACTACGGTGATCGGCCCTGCGATCGGACGCGTGAAGAAGATGGTTGCATCGCCCGAGGACAGGAGCAGCGATTGCCGCAAGGTCGGCTCGGCAATCGGGCCGAGAACAATCGCGAGAACCGCAGGCGCAAGGGGATAATCCAGCTTGCGCAAAAAGAACGCACCAAAGCCAAAGAACAGCATCAGCCAGACGTCATGCATATCCTGCGTCGCGGCAAAGCCGCCCACCACCGACAGCACAAAGATCAGCGGTGCGAGAACCGTGAAGGGCATGCGCAGCATCCAGATGAACAGAGGGATAAACGCCAGATTCACGATCAGGGCAAAGAGGTTGGAGATGTAGAACGAACCGATCAGACCCCAGACAAAGTCGGGCTGATCGGTGAAAAGGCGCGGACCGGGCGTCAGCCCCCAGATCACCATGCCGCCAAGCAGGATCGCAGTGGTGGGTGAACCGGGAATACCCAGCGTCAGCATCGGCAGCATTGCACCGGTCGAGGCCGAGTTGTTGGCGGCCTCAGGTGCTGCAACACCGCCCGGATGTCCTTTGCCGAACTCTTCGGGTTTCTTGGCGACCAGCTTGGCGACACCGTAGGACATGAGCGAGCCCGGCGTCGCGCCCGCAGCGGGAAGGATGCCGACAAAGAAGCCCAGGATAGAGCCGATTGCAGTGCCTTTCCAGCCGCGCTGCATACCTTCCTTGGAGTCTGCGACAATGCCTTTGACAGACATTTTCGCCTCTGTCGTGGTGATCTCACCCCTTGTACTTTCGATCGTCCATATCATCTCGCCGATGCCATAGACGCCGATGGCAAGGACAAGGAAGTTGATACCATGCAAAAAGCCCGAGATTTCAAAGAACACCAGTCGCGGCGCGCCTGAAATTTCGTCAAATCCGACGGCGGCAAAAACCAGGCCAAGACAGATCGACAGGATGGTCTTGGGAATGTCATCGCCACCCAGCCCGACGAATGTGGCAAAGGCCAGAAGCATCAGCGCAAAGATCTCCGGCGGGCCAAAGATCAGCGCCACCTGGGCCAGCAGCGGGGCGAACACCGTGAACAGGACGTTGGAGACCGTGCCGCCGATGAACGAGGCAAGCGCCGCGGTCACCAATGCCAGGCTTGCACGCCCCTTCAACGCCAGAGGTCGGCCGTCAAAGGTGGTCGCCACAGCCGTCGAGGCCCCCGGAATGCCCAATGTGATCGAGCTGATCGCGCCCCCGTACATCGCGCCGTAGTAGATCGCCGCGAGGAAGATGATCGCAGACCCAGGCGGCACCAGAAAGGTGATCGGCAGCAGGATCGCCACACCGTTCACCGACCCCAACCCCGGCATCGCCCCGATGAAGAGACCAAGCGTCACACCGACCAGGATCAACAGGATGTTGATCGGCATCAGCGACGTCATGATGCCGTCCGTCAGGAGCCCCAGAATTTCCATGGCGTTAGTCCTCCGTTACCGTGCGCGCGTGAGCAGGCCCGGTCAGTAGATGATCGAATAGAGAAAATTGTAGAACGGTTCGGTGAACTTCATCCCCTTGGGCAGCGTGATCCGCATCAACGCCTCGAAAAAAAAGAAGAAACCTATCGGTATCGCCGTGGACAGGATCAATGTCAGCGTCCAGCTATGGCGCCCAAGAAAGCGCAGATAGTACAGCAGGAACACCGCCATCGCGCCGTACATGGAGATGATGTTGATCAGTGCGATAAAGCCCAGAAGCCCGCCGCCGACCAGGACCAGCGTACGTTTGCCATAGCCGTCAAGCAACGGTTCGGCTGACCGGGATGGAGGCGAGGTTTGCCGATACCAGTTGACCGCGATCAAAACGGTGCAGATCAGCATGATACCGGCCAACCAGAATGGCCAGGCCCCGCCGCCGGGGCCTTCGCCTGTGATGTAGCCCACGTTCAACTCGGTACTCTTCCACATCAGGTAGATGGAGAGGAGGGCAAGAACCCCCGCGGTGACGATTTCTGCAAGGCGCATCTTGCCCTCCTTAGACTCCGAGATTTTGCGGGTCGTTCGAGCCTACTCGCCCATCGAGGCCAGCAATTCCTTGTGACGTTCCACCTGGGTGGCCCAGTATGCTTTCTGGTCTTCAGGGGCCATCCAGAGGGGAGACAGGCTTTCGGACGTCATGTAGTTCTGCCATTCCTCGGTGTCGTAGATGGTCTTGAACAGATCCTGGTAATAGGCCGCCGCTTCATCCGACATGCCCGGCGCTCCGACCACGGCACGCTGGTTATAATAGCTGAAGTCCTTGCCCAGTTCCTTGATGGTCGGGACGTCCGGATAGGCCGGCAAACGCTCGTCCGAGAACGTAACCAGCGGAACCACATCGCCCGACTGATAGAAACCCTTTGCTTCGGCCGGGTTGTTCACGCTCGCCATGATCTGCTGACCCGCAAGATCCTTGGCCACGGCACCGCCACCCTTGTAAGGGATGTATTTGATATCAAGATCAAAGTTCTGCTCAAGGAACGTGATGACAAGGCTGTCTTCCTGCCCCTTGCCGGTGCCGCCCATGATGTAGCCACCTTCCTTGACCTTGGCGAGCCAGTCCTCAAATTTGGTGATCCCGCTATCCTTGTGCACCCACAGAACAAACGGGTCCACGCCCATCATTGCCACCGGCGTAAAGGTCTGGACATCAATGCCCAGATTCTCCTGACGCAGCGGCGTCGTGAAGAACGAGTTCAGTGTAACCAGGATCGCATGATCCGGATCGCTGGCACCCTTCAGCGCGATCAGCGCCTCGGCACCGGAACCGCCACCCTTGTTGTTGGGCACAAGCGGACGTCCTGTGAGATCCTTCTTTTCGGCAACCGATTGCAGAAAACGGGCAATCTGGTCAGCACCGCCGCCAGCGCCCGCCATGATGACGAAATCAACCGGCTTGGTCGGTTCCCACGCGGCCGCAGGGCCCGCAAGCATGCCGGCAAGCGCGGTCGCGCCGGCCAGTTTGACAAACATACGCTTAGTAAGGGTCATGTTATCCTCCCTGGATAAATCATAGGTCACGCGAAAGTGTCGCGCCGCACCGCCCACCGTTGAAATCGGCGGATCTGTTATTGTCTACTCTTCGCTCAGTCGCACCCTGGCACGCTCATCAGTGCACCAGGATCACGGGCATTTTCGCCTGGTCGACAATATGTTGCGTATTGCCGCCAAAAACAGTCTCTTTTTCGTGGCTGTCGCCATAGGCCCCCATGATCAGGGTATCAGCGCCCACTTCCTTGCTCGATGCGAGCAACGCGGGTCCGACTTTGCGCGAGCCCTTGAACCGGTGAATCCCGGCCTCGATCTGATGGGCCAGAAGGTAATCCTGCAGATCGGCCGCTGTCGCCGCGTTGGGTTCTCCGCCGGAAGTCAGGATCGTCACTTTCCCGGCCGCCCCCAGGATCGGCAAGGTCATCGTGACCGCGCGGGACGCCTCCATCGACCCGTTCCAGGCCACGGTCACATGCTCGCACAGCTTGTCTGGCGGCTCCACGCCGTTGGGCACCATCAACACCGGGCGACCGGTCCGGAACAGAGCGGCCTTCAAGGTGTTTGCCCCGAGGTTCCTGTCGACATCGGGCTGTGGAACCGCGATCACATCGGCGAGCCGCCCGTGACGCCGGATCACATCAACCTGCTTGCCGGTTTCCTCGACCCATTCTGCCGTCGCCTTGCCCGCATGGCGAGCACCATCAAGCGTCAGGCCAAGCTTGGCAACGAGCGCTTTGAGCTCCTGTCGCATGCCGGCTTCCTCGACATCCGCAAGCTCTTCCGCCTGCTTCATCATCTGTTTGCGAAACATTGCCGGAAGCGGAACCCCAAAAGGCAACAGATCTTCGGGACGGGCCCGGCAGTGCGTAACCACCACGTGACTGTTGCTGCGATGGGCCAGCACGGCGGCATGTGCAAGTACATTGTCGCCCTTGCCGTCGCCGCGCACCGGAACCAGAATTTTGCGTATCATAGCGTCATTCCTCAGAACAGGCCGTCGATCTGACCCTGATCGTTAAGCATGATGGCCTCTGACGAGGGCACCCTGGGCAGACCCGGCATGGTCATGATCTCGCCGCAGATCACCACGACAAAGCCGGCCCCCGCACTCAGCCGCACCTCGCGAACCGGAACGCTATGCCCGTTCGGTGCGCCGCGCCGGTTCGGGTCGGTGCTAAAACTGTATTGCGTCTTGGCCATGCAGATCGGCAGGTGCCCATACCCGGCCTCCTCCCATTGCTTCAACTGATCGCGGACCGACTTGTCGGCCAGCACTTCATCTGCACGATAGATGCGGCTGGCGATGGTCTTGATCTTGTCCAGAAGCCCCATGTCGTCCGGGTAGATCGGCGAAAACGATGCCACGCCACTGTCGGCTACTTCGGCAACCCGTTTGGCAAGATCCTCGGCACCTTTGCCGCCCAGTTCCCAGTGCCGCGACAGGATCGCCTCTGCCCCCTGCCCGCGCACATAGGCCTTGACCGCCTCGATCTCGGCATCGGTATCCGTGACAAAGTGGTTGATCGCCACGACCACCGGCACGCCAAACCCTTTGAGGTTCTCGATATGACGGCCCAGGTTGGCACAACCCTTGTTCACCGCCTCGACGTTCTCCGCGCCCAGGTCAGCCTTGGCGACACCACCGTTCATCTTCATCGCCCGCACGGTGGCGACCAGCACAACAACGCTCGGCGCGATCCCGGCCTTGCGGCATTTGATGTTCATGAACTTCTCGGCGCCCAGATCGGCTCCAAAGCCGGCCTCTGTCACCACGTAATCCGCCAGTTTCAGTGCCGTCGTGGTGGCCACGACCGAATTGCAGCCATGCGCGATATTGGCAAACGGGCCGCCATGCACAAAGGCCGGATTATGCTCGAGCGTCTGCACAAGGTTCGGCTGCATCGCATCCTTCAGCAAGACCGTCATTGCCCCGTCTGCCTTGATATCGCGGGCGTAGACCGGCGAGCGATCGCGCCGATAGGCGACGATGATATCCCCGAGCCGTTTCTGCAGGTCGTCGAGATCGGAGGCGAGGCACAGGATCGCCATCACCTCGGAGGCGACGGTGATGTCAAAGCCCGCCTGACGCGGGAAGCCGTTGGCGACGCCGCCAAGGCTGGTCACGATATCTCGCAGCGCCCGGTCGTTCATGTCCATGACGCGACGCCAGACCACCCGGCGCTGGTCAATGCGCAGTTCATTGCCCCAGTAGATATGGTTGTCGATCATTGCGCTCAGCAGGTTATGGGCGCTGGTGATCGCGTGAAAATCGCCGGTAAAATGGAGGTTTATATCCTCCATCGGCACCACCTGCGCCATGCCGCCGCCCGCAGCGCCGCCCTTCATCCCGAAACAGGGACCAAGGCTCGCCTCGCGGATACAGATCATCGCTTTCTTGCCGATGCGGTTCAGACCATCGCCCAGACCCACCGTCGTGGTCGTCTTGCCCTCGCCCGCCGGGGTCGGGTTGATGGCGGTGACAAGGATCAGCTTGCCGTCCGTCTTGCTGCGCGCCTGTGCAATAAACTCGGCAGAGACCTTTGCCTTGTCATGCCCGTAAGGCACGAGATCATCGCTCGATATCCCGAGTTTTGCCCCGATCTCCTGGATCGGTTTCTTGACCGCTTCGCGCGCAATCTCGATATCCGTTCTGAAGGCCATGGTATCTCTTATCCTCCCAGGGTGTCGCCAATGGTCAGACCCGCGCTTCTGGCCCAGTCTGCTGCGGCTTGCTTGCCACCGCCAGCAGGCTTGACTCGCTTGATCTGAATACGCCCGCCAACGCACTGTACCGTCACGCCCCCATCGCTGATCTCCATGATCCGGCTGGATATGCCGTCGCCCGGAACACGCGCGCTGTCATAGATGCCAAGCTCCCCGCCCTCATGGAGCGTCCAGGCGCCGGGTGCCGGGTTGGTGCCACGGATCAGGTCATAGACCTGCTTGACCGGCTTGTTCCAATCGATTTTGGCGTGTTTCTTGACACAGCGCCGTTCATAGGTCGCGGCACTTTCGTCCTGTTCGCTATGCGGCGGGTTGCCCGCCCGGAACAGGTCACACACCTCAAGCACCGAGTCGATCGCAGCCGGGTAGATTTTCTTGAAATAGAGATCGATCACTGTGTCATCGGGGGCGATATCGCAAACCCATTGCAGAAGTACATCGCCTTCGTCCAGCCCGTCCGTGGGGTAGAACCAGGAAAAGCCGGATTTGGTGTCGCCCATGATGATCGGCCAGTTCACCGCCGATGGCCCGCGATAGAGCGGCAGCAGTGACGGGTGAAAACAGATCGATCCACGGGTCGGGGTGTCGCGCGCCGCCTCGGGGACAAAGACGTTGACATAGGCCATGACCATCAGGTCGGCATTGAACGTCGCCAACTCGTCCAGGGTTTCCTGATCCTTGAAATGCGCGGGCTGCTTGACCGGCAGGCCCTGCTCCAGGGCAAATTCCTTGATCGGGTCGACCGGCTTGCCCTCGCGGTCAGGCTCGCAATAAACGGCCACAACCTCGTCGGCTCCGGCATCAAGGATCTTGGCCAGGGCATCCTTGCCGAACGCCTGCTGGCCCATCACGACAATGCGCATCGGTTTGCCGGTCATTCGGCAGCCTTGCGGGTGACGTCGCCCACGGCACCGGATCCGATCACGCGTTCCAGGTCTTCACCGGAATAGCCAAGCACGCTCGACAGGATCTCTTCGGTGTGCTCGCCCAACAGAGGCGAACGCTCGACCTCGACCGGGCTGTCGGACAGCTTGATCGGACAGCCGACGCTGATGTATTCGCCCCGCTCGGGATGATCGACCCTGACCAGCGTACCGGTCTTGTAAAGTCCCTCGTCCTCGGCGATTTCCTTCATCGACAGGATCGGACCCACGGGGATGTTCAGCGGGTTGCAGATGTCCATCACCTCGAACTTGGACTTGGTCATGGTCCACTCTTCGATCCGCGAAAAGATCGCGTTCAGCTTGTCCAACCGCTCGGGCGGTGTCTGGTAGCCCTCTTTGGTCTTCCATTCGGGCTCGCCGATCACATCACAGATCTTTTCCCAAACCGCCGCCTGGGTGATGAAATAGGTATAGGCATTGGGATCGTCCTCCCAGCCTTTGCATTTCAGGATGCGCCCGGGCTGCCCGCCGCCGGAATCGTTGCCCGCGCGCGGTGTCGCTTCGCCAAAGGGCACGCCTTCGCCAAACTGGCTGTATTCGTTCAGCGGACCGGATGCGAGCCGCTGCTGGTCGCGCAACTTGACACGGGCGAGGTTCAGCACCCCGTCCTGCATCGCAGCAGAGACTTTTTGCCCACGACCCGATTTCTCGCGATGGAACAGGGCGGTGACGATGCCCAGACACAGATGCAACCCGGTGCCGGAATCGCCAATCTGGGCACCCGTCACCAGCGGCGGGCCATCCCTGAATCCGGTGGTCGAAGCCGACCCGCCCGCGCACTGCGCGACGTTCTCATAGACCTTGCAGTCTTCATACTTGCCCGGGCCAAACCCCTTGATCGAGGCCATGATGATGCGCGGGTTGATCTTCTGGATGTTCTCCCAGCTAAAGCCCATGCGATCTAGCGCACCCGGCGCAAAGTTCTCGACCAGCACGTCGCATTCCTGGATCAGCCGGGTCAGGATCTCCTTGCCGGTTTCGTTCTTCGAGTTGAGCTCGATCGACCGCTTGTTGTGGTTCAGCATCGTGAAATAAAGGCTGTCAGCCCCCGGTACATCGACCAGCTGCTTGCGCGTGGCATCACCGACGCCGGGGCGTTCCACCTTGATCACATCGGCACCAAACCAGGCCAGCAGTTGCGTGCAGGTCGGGCCCGACTGGACGTGGGTGAAATCGAGAACCTTGATGCCTTCAAGTGCTTTCATGACGTGTCTTCCTGTTCCGAGTAACTACTTGCGTGCCTGCGGATAGCGCGCCTGCGCCACCACCGACTGTGGATTGAGATTTCCGATATTGCCGCTCTCCTTGCCGGCGGCGGGGTCGATGGCGGCATTGACCAGTGTGGGCTTGCCGCTGGTCAGCGCCGCGTTCACTGCCTGGCGCAATTCGTCCGGAGTCTTGACCCAGGCACCGACGCCGCCAAAGGCCTCCATCATCATGTCATAGCGCGCATCGGGCACGAAGGACGTGGTTGCGGGATCGCACCCGCCACCCCAGTTTTCCCCGTCGCCGCGATAGATGCCGTTGTTGTTGAAGACCACGACACAGATCGGCAGGTTGTAGCGGCAGATGGTTTCCACCTCCATGCCGCAGAACCCGAATGCGCTGTCGCCCTCGACCGCAAGAACGCGCTTGCCGGTCTCGATGGACGCCGCGATCGCGGCCCCCATGCCGATGCCCATGACACCCCACGTTCCAACATCGATCCGATGCCGCGGTTTGTGCACATTGATGATCGAGCGTGCCAGATCCAGCGTGTTGGCCCCTTCGTTCACCAGAATGGTTTCGGGTTGCTCGTTGATGACCTGTTTCAACACGCCCAGTGCAGCATGGTAGTCCATCGGGGTGCTGTTGTTCTGCAACCGCGAAGCCATTTTTTCCATATTGACCGACGCCTTGGTATGCACCTGATCCAGCCACTCCTTGGGGGGCGCGATACCCTCGTTTTCCATCGCATCGATCAAAGCACGCGCGCAGGATCCCACATCACCCACCAGCGGCGCCGCGATTTCGACGTTGCTGTCCATCTCTTCGGCATTGATGTCGATCTGGATGAATTTCTTGCCGCCGGGTTCTCCCCATTGCTTGCCCTTGCCGTGGCTGAGCAGCCAGTTGATCCGCGCGCCCAGCATGACCACAACGTCACTGTCCTTGAGCGCCATCGAACGTGCCGCCGCCGCGCATTGCGGATGGGTGTCCGGCAACAACCCCTTGGCCATCGACATCGGCAGGAAGGGATACCCCGACTTTTCCACCAGTTCGCGAACCACGTCATCAGACTGGTCATAGGCTGCGCCCTTGCCGATCACGATCAGCGGCCGTTTCGCCTCTTTCATCACCGCGATGGCACGGGCAATCGCACCTGGCGCGGGTGTCTGGCGCGGGGCCGGATCAATCACCTTGACCAGCGATTGCGCGCCTTTGATCGCGTCCATCGTCTGACCCAGCATCGCACCCGGAATATCCAGATATACCCCGCCCGGACGACCGCTGACGGCGCTTCGGATCGCGCGCGCGACCGCAATACCGATATCGGCGGCATAGGTCAGGCGATACGCCGCCTTGCAAAATGGCCGCGCCATGGCGAGTTGATCCATCTCTTCATAATCGCCCTGCGCCAGATCAACGATCTCGCGTTCTGACGAGCCGGAAATCAGAATCATCGGCCAGCAGTTGGTCGTCGCATTGGCCAGCGCGGTCAGCCCGTTCATGAAACCCGGTGCGGACACGGTCATGCAAACACCGGGTTTCTTGGTCAGGTATCCGGCAACCGACGCGGCGTATCCCGCATGTTGCTCATGCCGGAACGAGATCACGCGCATGCCCTGTGCCTGCGCATATCGCCCCAGATCGGTGATAGGGATTCCGGGCACATTGTAGATCGTGTTGATCTCGTTCAGCTTCAGGGCGTCGATCAACAGGTGGAACCCGTCGGTCAACGCCTGAGGCGCATCTTCTCCAGCGTCATCCTGCGCGGCTGCGGATTGTGTCATGTTCGATCTCCGATATCATTCCGTATCACTAGCCAGCTTCCGTCTTTGCCGAACCCAGGTTTTCCAACCGCGTCCAGGTCTTGTGGATATGATCGTGCAGCCTCATGGTGTGTTCGCGCACCCGGCGAGATGCGAGGTCGGCATCCCGCGCCTCCAGCGCTTCGAGGATTTCGATGTGATCCGCGACCGACTTGCGCGCACGGTCGCTTTCGCCCATCGCCCGCCGCCGGATCGCCTTCATGTGCGTGAACAACCCATCCGCCGTTGTCTTGAGCAGTTCGCAACCGGACAGCTCCAGAATCTTCTGGTGAAACTTGATGTTCGCATCCGAGTATTCCTCGAGTTCGGCGCGGGCCGCGTCACTGCTGTGACGCATCGCAAAGCGACGCAACGCTTTCAAATCGGCATCGCTGGCCGCCTTGGTTGCCATTCTGGCCGCCATGCTTTCGAGCGCCGCCCAAGTCACAACCATCTGAAGAATCTCGTCACGTGACTTGCGGAGAACAAAGACACCACGGCGGGGTGCAATCTGCACCAGCCCCTCGTGCGCCAACCGCGCCAGTGCCTCACGGATCGGCGTTCTCGACACGGCCAAGCGCTCGGCCAACTGGCGTTCATCCAGCCGCAGATCGGCATCGGGGTGATAGATATTCATGTTCAGAATGGCTTCTTTCAGAACCTCAAACGTGTGATCCTTCAATGTGAAGTTCACAGAAATCGGGTTCAGACTGTCACCAATCGACACCTGCGCCACCCCTCCCAAGGTATTCAGAAACCTCTCTGACAGAGGGTTTGAAGCGATGTATGTGGTATACCATACATCAGGTAGGGGATGGGTCAACAGATTTAATTCCCTCGAAAATCAGTGCAATATCCGGATATTTGCGTACCTGGTATACCACATCCCAATTGATCGAATCTACGGGCTGGAATAGAAAATGCTGCGAAAGGCAATGGATTCGCCGCTCATCGAATTTGATATGCAGGCATGTCATGTGCCGGCATTCCAGACCTTGCGCGCACCATTGCCAACCCGCGCCTTCTGCTAACCGCCGCCAACCGCCCGGCAGTGCCTGCGCCCCTGGCCGAACAGTATCCTCTGGGGCTCGGCCAAACGGTACACGAGGTACGAAACGCCGCAGAAGGCGCACAAGTCCTGCCCAAGATGCATTTTTCATGTATGGAAGAGCCAGCGTTCGTTGATGCGTTTCGTGCGCGCGGACGC
Organism: Sedimentitalea todarodis; assembly: GCF_032595355.1. Classification (NCBI taxonomy): domain Bacteria; kingdom Pseudomonadati; phylum Pseudomonadota; class Alphaproteobacteria; order Rhodobacterales; family Paracoccaceae; genus Sedimentitalea; species Sedimentitalea todarodis. The sequence continues at coordinate 86,795 of NZ_JASMWN010000016.1, forward strand.
AAGCAGGCCGTTATTGCCGGAATGGAGGCACATATCTGCGTGGTACATACTGCTAAGAGCCGTGTTGAAGATGGCTTTGACGTCTTTGTCGTATCTGATGCGACGGCGTCGCGCACGCTGGAAAGTGAACGCGCCTGCCTCGGTCGCCTGAGTGCGTCGGGGGTTGGCATCGTGACCGCCGAAATGGTGGTGTCCGAATGGCTGGGCCGCGCAGGTACGCCCGCATTCAAAGAGCTTTTGCCGCTCATCAAATAACTTTTCGACACAAGGAGTCAGAGACGAATGAACATCCACGAATACCAGGCCAAACAGGTGCTGAAAGGATTCGGTGCCCCGATTGCAAATGGCGTTCCCATCACCAGCCTAGATCAGGCAGAGTCAGCCATCTCCTCGCTCCCCGGTCCCGTCTGGGTCGTAAAAAGCCAGATCCACGCAGGCGGGCGCGGCAAGGGCAAGTTCAAGGAGCTGGCCGAGGATGCCAAAGGCGGCGTTCGGGTGTCCTTTTCGGCAGACGAGGCGCTGAGCAACGTCAAGGACATGTTCGGCAACACGCTTGTCACCAAACAGACCGGCCCTGCCGGAAAACAGGTGAACCGGCTCTATATCGAAGACGGCGCGGATATCGAGCGCGAGCTATATCTGTCGATCCTTGTTGATCGCGAGACCGGCAAGACATCGTTCGTGGCCTCGACCGAAGGCGGCATGGATATCGAAGCCGTGGCCGAAGAGACCCCTGACAAGATCCACACCATCGGCATCACCGCCTCGCAGGGCGTGACCGACGCGGATGCCAACACGATCGCGGATGCCTATGAACTGACCGGCGACACCCGCGAGCAGGGCACAGCGCTGTTCAAGGCCCTGTACGAGGCGTTTTCCTCGAAAGACATGAGCCTTCTGGAAATCAACCCGCTGATCGTGACCAAGGCTGGCGATATCCAGGTGCTTGATGCCAAGATCTCGTTTGATGGCAACGCCCTGTTCCGCCACCCCGACATCATGGAACTGCGCGACGAGACCGAAGAAGACGACAAGGAAATCGAAGCGTCTAAGTATGACCTGGCCTATATCGCCCTGGACGGCGAGATCGGCTGCATGGTCAACGGTGCGGGCCTTGCCATGGCGACGATGGACATCATCAAGCTCTACGGCGCTTCACCCGCCAACTTCCTTGATGTTGGCGGCGGCGCGACGACTGAAAAGGTGACGGCAGCCTTCAAGATCATTACGTCCGATCCAAACGTGAAGGGCATTCTGGTCAACATCTTTGGCGGCATCATGCGGTGTGACGTGATCGCAGAAGGCGTGGTTCAGGCGGTCAAGGACGTTGGACTGAAGGTGCCACTTGTCGTGCGACTCGAAGGCACCAAGGTTGAAGAAGGCAAGGCCATCATCAACGACAGCGGTCTCAACGTGATCGCAGCGGACGATCTGGATGACGCCGCGCAAAAAATCGTCAAGGCCGTGAAGGGGTAAGAACATGTCCATTCTGATCGACAAGAACACAAAAGTCATCGTTCAAGGCCTGACCGGCAAGACCGGCACGTTCCACACCGAACAGGCGCTGGCCTATCACGGCACCCAGATGGTCGCCGGGACGCACCCGAAAAAGGGCGGCACCAACTGGACCGGATCAAACGGCGAATCCCTGCCCATCTACGCCAGTGTCGCCGAGGCCAAGGATGCCACCGGCGCCAATGCGTCGGTGATCTATGTGCCGCCTGCGGGCGCGGCTGCGGCCATCGAAGAAGCCATCGATGCGGGGATCGAGTTGATCACCTGCATCACCGAAGGCGTTCCGGTGCTCGACATGGTACGGGTCAAGGAAAAGCTCGATGGCTCGTCCAGCCGCCTGATCGGACCGAACTGCCCCGGCCTGATGACCCCGGATGAGTGCAAGATCGGCATCATGCCCGGCTCGATCTTCAAGAAGGGATCGGTCGGGGTTCTGTCCCGCTCGGGCACCCTGACCTATGAGGCGGTGTATCAGACCACGGTTGCGGGACTGGGCCAAAGCTCGGCCGTCGGGATCGGTGGTGACCCTGTCAAGGGGACCGAGTTCATCGACGTGCTCGAACTGTTCCTCGCCGACCCGGAAACCCAATCGATCATCATGATCGGCGAAATCGGCGGCAGCGCCGAGGAAGACGCTGCGCAGTTCCTGATCGACGAGGCCAAGAAGGGCCGCAAGAAGCCGGTCGTCGGCTTTATCGCCGGACGCACAGCCCCTCCGGGTCGCACCATGGGCCACGCGGGTGCCGTGATCTCGGGCGGCAAGGGCGGTGCGGACGACAAGATCGAGGCAATGCAGGCCGCCGGCATCCAGGTGTCGCCATCGCCCGCGAAACTGGGCGAAACCCTGGTTGAACTGCTGGGATAATCTCTCATGGGCGGGGGCCTCCATGGTCCCCGCCCACACCCGTCTCTGCAGCGGAGCGTCGCGCCGCGACTAAAGTCTAGTCAGCCAATGCGATAGAATATTGCGCACCCGGGCCGATTGCTTTCAATATCGCACTGGCAGGGTCGGCTAACCGGTCAAGTCCACATCCAGACCCCACTTTGATCCGGCGCGCCGGATGGCACAAAATACGGAGCAGACAGTCTCATGCCTTACAAGATCCTCATTCTTGGCGCTTCCTATGGCTCACTTCTGGGCACCAAGTTCCTTGCTGCGGGCCATGATGTCACGCTGGTCTGCCGCGACAAGACCGCCGCGCTGATCAACGGCAAAGGCACCGAGGTGCGGATCAAACTGCGCGACGAAGACGCCCATCGCAGCTTCTTCTCCGGTGATCTGGACGGCACGCTGGATGCCAGGACACCCGAGGATGCACAGCCGCAGGACTATGATCTGGTCTGTCTCGCGATGCAGGAGCCGCAATATTCGCACCCCTCGCTACGCGACCTGCTGGCGCGGGTGGCCGAGGCGCGGGTGCCGTGCATGTCGATCATGAACATGCCGCCCCTGCCCTACCTGCGGCGCATTCCATCGCTGGATTGCTCGGGCCTTGGCGGGGCCTTTCAGGATCCGGAGATCTGGGACAAGTTCGATCCGACCCTGATGACCCTGTGCTCGCCTGATCCACAAGCCTTCCGCCCGCCGGAAGAAGAGGCCAACGTGCTGCATGTGGGGCTGCCGACCAACTTCAAGGTCACCAAATTCCACGACGCCAAGGCCGACGCCGTGCTCGAAGAACTGGAGCGCGGCATCCTCGACTACCGGGTCGATGACAAGGATGTGCCGGTCAAGCTGCGGGTGTATGACTCGCTGTTCGTGCCCTTTGCGAAATGGGCGATGCTGGCATGCGGCAACTATCGCTGCATCCAGCCGGGCGATCCCATCGCCATCCGCGACGCGGTGCATGGCGACATCGAGAAATCCCGCGCGATCTATGGCGCGGTGAATGATCTTGTGGTGGGCCTGGGCGCCGAACCCGACGACATGGTGCCGTTCGAGAAATACGCGCGCGCTGCGGAAAACCTCCTCAAACCCTCCTCCGCCGCCCGCGCCGTCGCCGCCGGCGCAACAGCCATCGAACGTGTCGACAAGCTGATCATGCTGGTCGCTCAGGCCAGTGGACGGCCGAATGCGGGGATTGAGGCGACGGTAGCGCTGGTGGATAGGAAGTTGGCGGAGAACCAGAAGGCGGCGGGCTGATCAGGCATCAGACCGCTGAGTATCCTGCAAGGTATTATCGAGTCTGCAAAGCGAACCAGGGTTCTCGTCAACCTGAATACGTCCCGGGCCGAGACCACACCAGGATCGATCACGGTTCTTGGAGCCCATGACCTGTCGGCCCGGAACATCCTTCGACTAACACCTTCTTGCTAGTCGATAACAAAAAGGACAACGTTAACAATCGTCATCAGTGTTACGACCAACGTCATCCAGAATATCCCGGATGTGAATTTGTCCATTCGAGAAGCGAGCCGTTCCATACTTCGGCTGCGAATTTCATCAAGCAAGAAACCCGTACCTACTAGCGTGTTCACTGAATGCTCATCGTAGAGTTGGATAAGCTCATCGCAACTCAGTTTCTTAAGTTCGCTCAGTTTTGGTGCTCTCATTCTTGGCTCTACCGCCCCTTTCGCTTCACATTCCCCCCTCGCTGCCCCGGCCGCCCAGCCGTTGACCGGCCACGCGACTTCACCGCTGCTTCCGTGGCCTTCTCCACCGCGTATTGCCGCGCCAGCGGGTCGTCGGCCACCGCCAGATCGACAGCTTCCAGACGTTTGGCCTCGTCCCGCAACCGTGCGGCTTCTTCGAATTCGAGATTTTCCGCCGCCTTGCGCATGTCGGTGCGCAGCCCCTCCAGCACGGCCTGCAGGTTCGCGCCATGCAGCGGTTTGTCGATCTTGGCGGTAACGCGGGACATGTCCGTGTCGCCCTTGTAGAGCCCGGCCAGCACGTCCTCGACGTTCTTTTTCACCGTTGCCGGCGTGATCCCGTGTTCCTCGTTATAGGCGATCTGTTTTTCGCGGCGGCGGTCGGTTTCGCCAAGCGCGCGTTCCATCGAACCGGTGATCCGGTCGGCATACATGATGACCCGACCCTCGGCGTTGCGCGCTGCGCGTCCGATGGTCTGGATCAGCGAGGTTTCAGAGCGCAGGAACCCTTCCTTGTCCGCATCCAGAATGGCGACCAGCCCGCATTCGGGGATATCCAGCCCCTCGCGCAAGAGGTTGATCCCGATCAGCACGTCAAACGCGCCAAGCCGCAGATCGCGCAGAATCTCGATGCGTTCCAGCGTGTCGATGTCCGAATGCATATAGCGCACCTTGATGCCCTGTTCGTGCATGTATTCGGTCAGGTCTTCGGCCATGCGCTTGGTCAGTGTGGTAACCAGCGTGCGGAAGCCATCGGCGGCGACCTTGCGCACCTCGTCCAGCAGATCGTCGACCTGCATGCCCACCGGCCGGATTTCCACCATCGGGTCCAGCAAGCCCGTGGGGCGGATCACCTGTTCGACAAACACCCCGCCGGTCTGTTCGATCTCCCATTTTGCGGGGGTGGCGCTGACGAACACCGATTGCGGGCGCATCGCGTCCCATTCCTCGAACTTGAGCGGACGGTTGTCCATGCAGGACGGCAGGCGAAAGCCATGTTCTGCGAGTGTGAACTTGCGCCGGTGGTCACCCTTGTACATGCCGCCGATCTGAGGCACCGAAACATGGCTCTCGTCGGCAAAGACGATGGCGTTGTCGGGGATGAATTCGAACAATGTCGGGGGCGGCTCACCCGGCGCGCGCCCCGTCAGGTAGCGCGAATAGTTTTCGATGCCGTTGCAGTAGCCCTGCGCCTCTATCATTTCGATGTCGAAATTGGTGCGCTGCTCCAACCGCTGCGCTTCGAGCAGTTTGCCATCGGCGACAAGGTGATCCAGCCGTTCGCGCAACTCCTTCTTGATGTTGATCACAGCCTGCCGGAGCGTCGGTTTCGGTGTCACATAGTGGCTGTTGGCGTAAACCCGGATCTGCTCGAAGGTATCGGTGCGCTCGCCGGTCAACGGGTCGAACTCGGTGATCCCTTCCAGTTCTTCGCCGAAGAACGACAACCGCCAGGCTCGGTCTTCAAGGTGGGCAGGAAAGATCTCAAGCGAATCTCCCCGCACCCGGAAACTGCCGCGCTGGAACGCCTGATCGTTGCGCTTGTATTGCTGCTCCACCAGTGCGGCCATGACCTTGCGCTGGTCGTATTCCTGCCCGACCTTCAGGTCCTGTGTCATCGCGCCATAGGTTTCGACAGAGCCGATGCCGTAGATGCACGAGACCGACGCCACGATGATCACGTCATCCCGTTCAAGCAGTGACCGCGTCGCGGCGTGACGCATCCGGTCGATCTGTTCGTTGATCTGGCTTTCTTTCTCGATATAGGTATCGCTGCGCGCCACGTAGGCTTCGGGTTGGTAGTAGTCGTAGAAGCTGACGAAATACTCGACCGCATTGTCCGGAAAGAACCCCTTGAACTCGCCATAGAGCTGGGCCGCCAGCGTCTTGTTCGGGGCCAGTATGATGGCCGGACGCTGTGTCTGTTCGATGACCTTTGCCATGGTAAAGGTCTTGCCGGTGCCCGTCGCACCCAACAACACCTGGTTGCGTTCACCGTCATTGACGGCCTGCGCCAGTTCCGCGATCGCCGTGGGCTGGTCGCCTGCGGGTTCGAAATCGGTCGCCATAACGAGCCGCCTGCCCCCTTCGAGCTTCTCGCGGGGCGGCCCGCTGGGGGCTGTCATCATCGGCATCGCGCTATCGGTATGAACGTGGGGCATTTGGCTCTCCGGCGGCAGGTTCCCCAGACTTGTTCTCTTTGTGATCCGGTTCAACCCCATATTCGGTGATCTGGTCGCGCTCATGTCAGAAATTGACAACAGGCGGTGCTGATCTTCTGCCCGGCGCGGCGAAACGGCGCTTGCCCAAAGCCCTCAAATCCCGGATAAACGCTGCGACGATCAAAGGAGCGACCCATGCGTGCACGGATCTACAAACCTGCAAGGAATGCCATGACCTCGGGCATGGCAAAGACCCGGTCCTGGGTTCTGGACTACGCCCCCGCTACGTCACGCGATGTCGACCCGCTGATGGGGTGGACCTCGTCCGACGACATGCAAAGCCAGGTGCGGCTGCGCTTTTCCAGCAAGGAAGCTGCGCTGGACTATGCCGAGGCACATGGGATCGACGCCGTCGTGATCGAGCCCAGGTCGCGCAAACAGAACATTCGGCCCGGTGGCTATGCCGAGAACTTCTCCACTGACCGACGCACGGTCTGGACCCACTGAGCGGGGCCGACATACGCCCCGCCGACCCCAGTGCGCCAGCCATCCGTGCAATGATCGAGGCGCATCTGGCGCATAGTCGGGAAACGACGCCACCAGAGAGCATTCACGCGTTGCCCGCCGATGCATTGCGCGCACCGGGCATTCGGTTCTGGGCATTGTATGAAGATGACACGCCCTTGGGCTGTGGCGCGCTCAAGGATCTGGGCAACGGCCTAGCCGAGGTCAAATCGGTTCATGTTGCCGAACCTGCGCGGCGACGAGGTTTGGCGCGCCAGATCATGACATTTCTGGAAGCCGAGGCGCGGAGCGCCGGGTACAAGGCGATGGCCCTTGAAACCGGGTCTGCCCTGCTGCCCGGCTTTGATGCCGCGCGCGCATTGTATCGCTCGCTCGGTTTTACACCGTGCGGACCAATTCCGGGCTACGCGCCGGATCCCTACAGTGTATTCCTGCGCTTGGGGCTTGATCCTCGCAGCGAATAACAGCAAGAAGTGGCGGCAAGCGGCTCCGTAGCTCAACTGGATAGAGCAAGGACCTTCTAAGTCCGAGGTTGAGGGTTCAAGTCCTTCCGGGGCCGCCAGCGCACCAAAATGTATTGCGTGCTAGCAACCTGCCGCGTTGTTGGCCGCTATCCCGCCGGCAACCGCACCGCCGGCCGTCAGGATGTCCTTGCCGCTTCCGCCACCAAACTGGTTGCCGACAACGCCGCCAAGTACCGCTCCCGCCACGGTTGCTCCTGCGCAACCAACCTGTTTTTCCTGCGCCGGAGTCGTGGCGCAGGCTTGCAACAGTCCCATTGCCGCGAAAATCGCCAAAATGCTGCTTCGTTTCATCAGTTTCACCATTTTCTTTTGTTTTGGTTCGTATCTAGCCTGTACCGAAACTCTTAGCGGGTCGCAGATTCTCAGTAAAGGTATTCTCAAATCTCGAAACCTGAACGGTCGGCGTCATCTCGCCGCCTATTTCCGATCCATGGCCGAACCCGGGCCTAGATGCTCTCGATCAGTTCCGGGCCGTCGTCCTTGATGCCGAACGACGTCACCACATGATGCCCCAGCAATGCCTGTGCGCCCAAGTCCCTGTCCTGTGTCCCTGCGATCCAGGCGTCTCGTTCATCGGCATTCAGGATCACTGGCATTCGATGATGCACGCTTTCTACCTGCGCGTTGGCCGCGCGCGTCAGGATGGTGCAGGTTCTCATGTCATTCCAGACAGACGTCAGACCGGCGAACCAGAGCGTCTCTTCATTTCCGGCGCTTTGAATGTAATGCGGTGTCTTCTGCCCCTTCTTCCCTGTCCATTCATAATACCCGCCAGCCGGGATCAGGCAGCGGCCGTGTTTCCAGGCCGTGCGAAACGTGGGCTTTTCTGCGGCCTCTTCAATTCGGGCGTTGAACGTTGTGGCCTTCCAGGCTTTCACATCGCCCTTGTGCCAAACCGGAATGAACCACCAGCGCGCCCATGAGAATTGCCCCTCGACGGTCTCACGGATCAGCACATCCTGTGTCGGCTTGATATTGTACCGTCGCGCAAACGGATCAATCCCGACCTCTGAATGCTCGAACTCGGTCCCGCGCAGGTTGGGGTCTATGTATCGGCCGCACATGCCGTGTCCTTTCACTTTGCTCTCAGGCACGTGGCCCAGCGGTGCCCTATTGCGGGTTTCGCAGCCAGCCGTCTTGCATCTGGATATCACCCAACCCGGTGAACCGACACACACGCTCAAGTTCGGCCATCAGCCGCCCGGTTCGCGCCGCCGACCAGCGCACACCGCGTTCCGGCCAAAGCGCCGTAACGGACAAGCGACCGCATTCACGCTGCGCCTTCATGTCGATCCGCCCGATCAGCCGATCTCCTTCGAGCAAAGGAAACACGTAGTAGCCGAATTTGCGCTTTTCTGCGGGCACAAAGACCTCGATCCGATAGTGAAACCCGAACAGCCGCTGTGTCCGGTCGCGATTGCGCAAAGCCGGATCAAACGGGCTCAGAACGCGGATGCGCCCGGGCGGCTTGGGTGCCTGCCCTGCCATGTCCATCACATCGGGCCGCGCGAAACAGGAACGCAGCTTGCCGTCGTGCGCTTCGATGTCAACCGGGATCAATGCTCCGCGTGCCAGTTCCCGGGCGCACCATTCCTTTGCTTCCCGCGATGTCACGGTATCCCAGAACGCGGCGATTTCACCGGATGTGGCAAACCCCAACCGGTCAATCGCGCCGCCGCAAAGCCAGTCGACCGTTTCCTCGGGATCTGGAACATCCGGTGCACTGTCGATCACGCGCTCGGTCAGATCATACCGCTTCTGAAACCCATCGCGCCCCACCACCGTCAGGGCCCCACTGCGCCACAGGAACTCAAGCGCGGTTTTGGACGGATGCCAGTCCCACCAGCCTCCGCTGCCTTTCTTTTCATCCTTGCCAACATCCGAGGAACAGACCGACCCGTATTCGCGCACATGCTGCAACACCGTCTGAAACTGTTGCTCGAAACCGTCCCGACGCCAGTTGCGCCATCGGTGTTTCAGCAGGTCCGCATCACGCCTGAATCGCAATTGCCAATGCGGATAGAAATCCATTGGGATGACAGCGGCATCATGGGTCCAATGCTCGAACAGGGCGCGGTCCGTTTCATAAAGCCGCTTCAGGTTCTTTGCGCGATATGTCGGACGGCGCGCATAAAGGATCATGTCATGGGCGCGGGCCAGCGTGTTGATGCTGTCCAACTGCACGAACCCCAGACGATGAATCAGCGCGAGCAGGTCTTCTCCCCTGGCTGGTCCAGCAGGCTGTTCGGCCAAGGCATGTCTGTCAAGAAACAGGTGCCGCGCGGCACGGTTGCCAATAGTTGCAGCGCTCATCGCCTCTTGAGAGTATCGCCATATGCGATCGTCGGGGTCAGTGTGACGTTGTCGCTATGCGCGCCCTCGGGCTCGGCCAACCGATCGGCGATGATCTTGGCAGCCCTCCGCCCGATTTCCAGCCGGCAGGCATCCATCGTTGCCAATCTACGTGGCAGTCCCTGCAAGAGTTCGACGCCGTTGAACCCCGCCAATCCGATCTGACCGGGTACGTCGATGCCCTGATCGAGCAAATAGAGCAACCCGCCCGCCCCGATCATATCGTTGGAATAATACAGGAAATCGAGCTCTGGTGAACGTTCGAGCATTTCCTGTGTCATCTCGCGGCCCTTGGCAAGCGCAGATCCGCCGGAGTAAAACGCCCGATCCTCGATCTCGATACCGCTCTTGGCCAGAACTTCGGTAAAGCCCTCGAACCGCTTTCGCGCCCGATGGTCCAGTGGCATCTTGGTTCCCATGAACCCGATATGCTCATACCCGGCCTTCAATATCGCATTTGCCATTTCGCGCCCCGCACGGCGATGCGATATGCCGACCATGGCATCCACCGGCACGCCATCGGTATCCATGATCTCGACCACCGGAATGCCGGCGGCGCGCAGCATGGCGCGACTGGCATCCGAATGTTCAAGCCCGGCAATGATCACGCCGGACGGGCGCCATGACAGCATTTCATACAGGACGCGCTCTTCCTTTTCCGGGATATAGTCGCTGACCCCGACCACGGGTTGCAACTCGGTGTCCTCAAGCACCTGGTTGATACCGGTCAGTACTTCGGGAAAAACCATGTTGGATAGCGACGGAATGATGACAGCCACCAGATTGACCCGGCTTGAGGCCAACGCCCCCGCAATCTTGTTGGGGACGTAGCCAAGCTCCTTGGCCGCCGCAAGCACACGTTTGCGGGTCGCGTCGGAAACGTCTCCCCTGTTGCGCAGTACGCGACTGACCGTCATTTCGGAGACACCGGATGCTTCAGAGACATCGCGCAGTGTCAGAGGGCGTTTGGAATCAAGCGACAAGGGCAAATCTTTCTATCTATGCTGAGGTGATGTTATCGCGAACATGCTGCCGGGATCAACTCTGTGGCAAACCCCATGACAATCGCTTTTTTCCGCGCTAAGAGGGGCGGCGTGGCCCCGTGGCTCAACTGGATAGAGCAGCCCCCTCCTAAGGGGCAGGTTGCAGGTTCGAATCCTGCCGGGGTCGCCAGACTTTCATTTTTTCCGTTCCTTTTCAATTGCTTGCGGGGTTGTATTGTCCAACCCCTCTGAGTAGTTGGACAAATTATTGAGGTTCAGCAACGCCAAACCATCGGCCACCATCTTTGTCCGATTGGCAGCTTGGACGTAGCGTCGTGCCTCACGAGGGTCTTTGTGCGCAAGGAATGCCATCACTTGAAATTCCGTAGCGCCACGTTCCGCTAGGCGGGTTGCGCCGTGTTTCCTCAGTCCGTGGGCGCGGCAGACTTTTGGAAGTTCCGCGGCTTCGCATTGCTCCCGAAACCAGTTGCCAAAACTCTCAACAGTGAATTGCTTGCCCTTGCTGTGAACAAAGAACAGAGCCTGATCACTAGGGACAAGACGCAGTTCGTGACGCAATTCCGGCAACAGGTTCAGCGGCAGGGTTACATCCTGGCCGGTCTTGCCGCGTCTATACCAGATGTTCGGCCCTTTGATGTTTTGACGGCCCATCGCACATGCGTCTTGCCGTGCCGCGCCGGTTCCAAGGATCAATTCAAGTGCCAGACGCGCAAGTGTGCCAGATGGGTGATGTTCGCGGTATTGCTGAACCTCTTCATCTGTCCAAGTGTGAAAGCCTGTGCTCTTGATTTTTCGGCGCTCTACCTGGTCAATAGGGTGCGGCCCGTTGTAGCCCAACTTCTTTTGGGCATGGCGATACATTTCGCCAAGTTCTTTGTGCAGGCGGTTTGCAGCCTCGGGACCACCTTTGCGGTCCATTAGGTTTTCAACGTGGTAGGGCTCAAGATCCGCAAGGCGTGCAGTTCCGATCAGCGCACGGATTGCGTCCAACCGACCCCGCTTAGGCTTTCGGGTGCTGGCCTCTAGGCTCTTGAAGCCCTTGCCGCTCAGATAGTGAGTAATCACGTGATCAAAGGTGCCAGGGACAGCGCCAGACGCCGAGGTCACCGCTGGGGGACTGACCGCCGCGTCATATTCGGCGCGAAATTCCGCAGACCCATAAGTACCGGCCAGATACACGTCGATCTTGCGGCCCTTAATGGTTTTGCGTAACCGCCACCTCTTGCCACCGTGGCGATCAACGGTCGGCTTATTGCCAACACCAGGGAATGGATTTTTGCGCTTGCTCATGTGATCCCCAACATTTTGTCGATGTTGCTTTTTGCGGTTGGGATGGCTTCGCCTTTGGCGATAACCAAGATGTTGCCCTCGCGGTCGATGAATGCCGCGCCAACCTCCATATCAGCATTGACCGCGCCTTTGATTGCGCGGGTCACGTCAATCTGTTTGAAGGTGGCGGGGCGAGCGGTCATTAGTAGGCTTCTCCTTCATTCTGCAAATGAAGGGCCTTCAAAATTTCGTGCACCAGATCACGCGGCACAAGATCTGCAACCGCCTTCATATCCACCAGGAAAGATAGACCAGATTTGGCAGGATGGTCATTTTGGATATCTGCGACTATATCCATTTTCCACATTCCATTATCTGGATATACAAGATAAAATCGGATGGTTGACCAATTTGAATTGGCCCGTTCTCCCCATACTGATGCATTATCTTCTTCGCAAAAAAACATCTGTATCGCGGTTGTTTCTGCGACTTGATCAGCAATTTCGCGCGCCATTCCATTATCCGCTAGATAACGGTAAATCCAAAGGCGCAGCGCATCTTTCAATGAGTATTTCCACCGCTTGTTCGCGTCCTGACCACCGAGATGTTCGAACATTCCTCTTCGCCGTAAATCTCGCACCTCAACGTTGCTGATTCCGGTTAACTCTTCGATGCGCGCAGGAGTTAGGTAATGATCAAGCCAGTCCATTTCGCTCTTTCGGGTTTGTGGTATCGTACCACCAATATACGTGGCACAACACCACAGTCAAGGCTATAGCGTTAACCGATGCCCAACTTGCCACCTTTTTTTGCAACAGATGGAACGAACGGCATCTACTTAGTCGTCCTCTCCGATGATCGCCGCCTCTTCAGCGGTGTAATGTGCGATCAGTTCGCGCATCTTGCGGATATTGAACGTAGTCGTTTTACGAATATCTGAACCACTGAACATCCTCTCGACCCACCGGTCAGGCGTCGGAACACTTTCTGCGGGAAAAGCGTCACCAGAGTTGGGGCCAAAGTAGCTTTCAACAAAGGTGATGGCGGGCGAATCCGGGTTCTGGCGCGCGGCCTCAGAAACCGCACAGGCGACCCGGCCCGCACGGGCCTTCGTATACCCGTCTTCGATAAGTTCTCTGAACAGATACAGAGCAATCATATCATCCGGGTCAAACAGGCGCGCACGTCCAGGTATTGTCTTGGGCGCGCAGTTGTAGGTGCCAGCCGCGACTTCCTCATTGAAACGGTTGCGGTCGATGCGCGCAACGCGACAGGCGGCTTTCGTGGTGAGTTTGGGTTTGATTGTCATGTTGATACCTCTTGATTATCCCAATAGGTAATCTGCCCTGTTGAAAATATCAAGAGGTATATTTGCACTTTCTCGCTATGCCGTCTCGCTAGCCCGAAACTCTTCCAAAACCTGTGTAAGCAGCGGTTCGGCCTCCTTCATGGGGATGCCGTGGATTACCACCGCTCGCAAATACGCCAAGAACCCGGTCTGCACCTCGGGCACCATTTTTTGAAAATCCCCAACTAGCTTGATTTTTGACTCAACGTTTTTGGCATAGTCCTTGAGCATGGTGCAGGGGCTGCCGCCGATGAGCCAGTTCATGTTCGCGCTGTGAATGCTTGACCATTCGATGAGGGCTTTTGTGAGCGTTGGTTCACCGTCTTCATAGACGATCTCAGGCGGATCAACCTCAAAGAGCATACAGAAATGCTCAAGGCGTTCGGCAAAGGTTCCGAACTCGTAGTGGCGGTGTGATTCCATTACTGGATTTTTATCAGCGTGAGGCAAGCCGGTATTGTTCGCGGAATCCGCGTTGCAAATTGTCATTGTCATGTTCTCCTGGTTAAGTTGTTGGTTGCTCGGTGCGGTCCATCCGCTCCCGAATGGCGCGGATCACTTCACTGTTCTGCGATGATGCGTTCTTGTCGGCTTCGGACTTTATCCAATCTTTCAAGCCCTCCGGCAGGCGTAGCTGCATCGGTTTCATGATTCCCCCCTTAGTGGCTATATGCCATATATGGCTAAATGCCACCATTGCGTCAAGAGAAAATAATGGCAATGTGCCACTATGACAGATGCAGCACAAAATCAGGATAAGTTTGTACTCCGCCTTCCCAACGGGATGCGCGACAAAATCAAATTGGCGGCGTCCAACAGCAACCGCTCGATGAACGCGGAAGTCGTGGCGGCTCTCGAAAAGTGGCTGGAAAGGGCAGACCCGATAGAATCGCACCTCAAGGAACTCAAGGCAGAGGCCGAAAATATGACCCACCAAAGGCGTTCCATCGAAGACCAATTGAAAATGATTATCTCCAAGATTGATGCGCTTGAATCTCATCGGCGCAAAGGGGCCGACAGAGATTGACGAAAGGAAGTAGTATGAGCGATTCAGAAATCGGAATCACCGTAAATGGCGTGAGCCACTCGGTCCTTTGCGGAACGTGCAATCAACCCATAAGTTTCGTCGGAAAACCTGACACTGAAGAGGGTCAAGCTGGATGTGTCGCCTGTGCAAATATTGCAGATGTCAATGAGGTCGCAAAGATTGCCCTCGCGTATGCGAAACACGAGGCGCAACTAATCCTCAACCGTTCGGCCAAGGCGATGGCTCGCGAGAGTAAAATCGTGACGTTCTCTGGAAAAACTGAACAGGATGTGAAATATCGCTTTGTCGTTGATTTGAAAATAGACGACATTTAAGACCGGCCACAGCCGTTCGAGGGCACCGGGTGATATTGCGAACAACGAGAGGATAGATAGAGCCATGAAGAAAGCAGTTTCACTAACGCTACTGATGACGCTCGCGGCTGGTTGCACAACCGTTGATAGCACTACAGTGAAAAATATGCCGTCTGGCGAGCTTTGCTCGTTTCTTGACCCAAATACTTGGATTGTATCAGGCGCTGAGCGGCAAGCGATCTATGCCGAACTCAAGGCGAGAAATCAGGACTGCATCCTGCCAACAGGTGCTGCCGTGGCTCTGTAGCCCCTACCCCACCACCGCATCGAACACAGCCGCAGTCAGCCCTGAGCGGGGTTGCGGCTTTGCCTCGCCGGTCGAACCGGGATTCATCCAGGCCCGATCAAGAGCGCAGATGATATCAACGTGGTGTGGTTGCAGCGGCATTCGCATGAGTCGGCACCATGCCTCTATCTCGACATAGCTGATCGGGTTTGGTCCCATGTTGCTGTAGGACCGTGACCGGCTCAACGCCGTGAAGGCGTTCCAGATCACGCGCGCGCCTACCGGCAGGTTGGCGGGTCTGCCGGTTGCGATGTGGTCTTGCAGCGCAGAGACAAGCTGGCGTTTCAGTCGGTCGATCCCTGCCATGTCTATCCTTCCCGCCTTGAGTAGTTCTGGATGTTCTGCCCGGTCTTGCGGTCCTGTGTCATCATACCCGCCTGAACAATGCGCACGGCCTCGCCGCGAACCTGTTCAATGGTGATGCCCTGGTCAGCATGAACCACGAGTTCCACCTGTTGCGGCTTATCCTTGGCCTTGTGTCCAGCGCCGCCGGATGGCTGGCCTGAGCGCATGGCTTCAAGATTGCCAACACCAATGCGCCGGGTTGCAGCTGCATCAAAGACGTACTCGCCCTTGTGAACCGCGCCCGCGATCTGATTGGTCGCACCATGCCCGGTATATCCGCCGCTTGCGAAACCCAGAAGGCTACCCAGGAACCCCAGAGCGCCGCCGCCACCGCCAGCCGCGCTCAGATTGGCAAAGCCCTTTTGTATCTGAATCCGCGCCATTTCTTTCAGAAGTTCGGCCACAGCCTCTTTCGCTGATCGCGAACCATCCATGATTCCCAGAAAAACATCGCTCAGGGCATCGGCACCACGTTCTGCCGAATCCTCGATTTCTTGCAGCTTGTCAGCCGCGTCGTCTGCGGCATCCCCTGCCGAGACATAGGCCGCTGCCAGCGCGTCAATCTCGGCCTGCAATTGCGGCGTGATTTCCTTTCCCGCCTGTTGCGCGGCGTGCAGCAGTTCGGCGCGTTTGCGGGCATAGTCCAGCGCGTTGCCGTATTGCTGGCCACTGGCACCCGCAGCTACCAGGGCAACGGCCTCAGCCTCAAGCGCCGCAGTCTTTTCCCTGATCTGCGCAACCTCTCTTGCATAATCATCGCCACGGGATGAACCACCGCCACCACCACCGCCGCCGCCAGACACAATATCAGGCTCACCAAGTAGCGAAGGCGCTGTCTTGGGCCGGACTGATGTGGTCGGTGCCAGATCACTGCGCTTGCGCTTGCCTACCCGCGTTGGTGGGCCTTGCCTGAGAGTCGCACCACCCGCATCGCCGGGCAATTCGGCCTTGAGCGCCTGCGCCTTGCTGATTGCGTTTTGCAGGGCCGTCCCGATATGGCCAATGGCCGTGACGACATTGGAAAAGCCCACATCGTCTATCGCTTCCAGATCGTCGGCAACGTCCTGTGCATCGCCAATCAGGGCCTTGAGTTCTTCCTCAAAATCATTCGCCGAGATTTGCCCGTTTTCCAGTTCCACAACCAGATCTTTCAAACCCGTCATGATATCTGACAATGCGAACTTGGCTTCGACGTTATCGATCTCAAACACCCGCACCCCGTCCGGCCCGGTCATCTGGTTGATCAGCGCAAACAGTTCATCATAGGTGCCGTGAAGGTCGCGCAAATCGTCCGCGTGTTCGGATATCGCCCCCTTGGTGTTGCTCAGGCTCTCTGCCAGTTCCTTGCCGAGAACAGCCTCGGCGCGTTCCATGCTACCGAACATGCCCTCAAGGTCTCTGCTGGCGCTCAGAATGCCTGACAAGCCGGTCGTCAGACCGACGGCAAGGCTCTTGCCAATCCGGGACGCCCGTTCAGCCAGTTCGCCATATTTCCGGTCCAACTCGTCAGCCTTGGCAATCATTTCGCTGTCCATGACCGCGCCAACTTCATGCGCACGGCTCACTGTGCGCCGCAGACCTTCTTCGCCCTGGCTCAGGAGTTCGACAAAGCGCTCACCAGCACTGCCGCCGAATATCTCATCCGCCACCCTGATCTGTGCGGCGTTGTCCAGGTCTTCCATGCGCTCGACAATTTCCAGCATCAGCGCAGACGGGTCTTTCAGTTTGCGTTTCAGGTCCTGCCCGGTCAGGCCAATTCGCTGGAATGCCTCTGCCGCAGGTCCCTTGCCGGTGACTGCAAACTCATCAGCCCGCAGGTTCAGTTCCTTGAACCCGTCCACCATCTGATCGATGCCGATGCGGTTCTGTTCGGCGACAAACTTCCACTCCTGGAAGGTTTTCACATCAAGGCCGGACCGCTTTGCTTCGTCCCCCACAGAGGCGATGCCCTTGACCACGCTGGTCAGACTGCCGGTGACACCGGCCAGTGCGGCCGTCACCAGACCACCCGCCAAACCTGCGGCCATGGTCTTGCCGAACGTGCCGATCCGCGCGGACGTGGTGGCCAGCGCCTTGTTGATGGCTGTGGTGGAGCGCAGCATATCCCGTTCCATGGCTGCGGTTGCAGATCGGGACCCGCGCCGCAGTTTCTTGTAGGATCGGGTGCCGGTCTTTTCGGCCCGCTTCATCCGCTTTTCGAATTCGTTGATCCGCGCCTCAAGTTGAACGATCAACCGTTCTTTATCGTCTGCCATTGCTCAAACCTCACGCCAGATACATGTCATCATCAAACCAATCCGCATCAGTCACGAACTGCACGTCACCCGCTGCGCATCGCGCCACGGCCATCGCAGCCGAAACCGCGCCATCAATCTTGTTTTTCGATTTGCCTTTGTGGAATGAACGGTTGCCAGCCTGATCGATATGAAGCTGGACGTTCTCGAAATTCCACCGCAGAACTGGGTGTCCGCCGTGCCGGAACCTGCGCGCCAGAATTGCCCGTTCCAGTTCCTTGACCGCAGGGGCCATGGAAACCCAGCCTTGCCGAAATTCAGTCACCGGCAGGCCATCGTCATTCAGATTGGCCATCATGATCCGCCCGTATGTCGGATCGCCCGCAATCTCTTTGACATTGAACCGTGCACAGAGCTCGCGAATCTGGTCTTCGACCGCCCGCAAATCAACCACGTTGCCCGGCGTCGGGATGATGTACCCGTCTTCTGCCCATGACACATAGTCCACGCCATGCCGTTCACCGCGTTCGCGCAGGTTGTCTTCGGGACAGAAGAACCACGGATAGACCGCGTAATCCTCTCCATCCTCGAAACAGGCCACGACACAGGTCAGATCCTCATTCTTGGACAGGTCGAACCCCAGAAAACACGGGGCCTGAACAATTTCCAGTTCTTCCAGATCAACCGCGCCCGCGCCCTCGTCATAGACGTGCATTTCCACGAATGGCGATGTGCTTTGATCAAGCCAGCGGTTCAGGTTGAATTGCTGGAAGCTGGCGCGTTCAAACGGGCTGTGTTCCGCCTTGCGCGCCTTGTCCCGAAATCCGACAATATCCGGGTAGCCGTGTTTCAGGCCGGGATTGACGGCAAACCACAGATCTTCATCTGTCCAGTCATCTTCAGGTTCGGCCATGAAGATGATCGGCAGCGTTGCCGGGTCATCTATCTCGCCTTTCTGAACCTTGATCGCATACTCGACCGTGTTCCATGCGAGATTTTCCTGCCCCCGTCCTGACGTGCTGGCGACAATCATCAGGGTGCCGGGAACCTTGACCAGGGCAGAGTCCAGCGCCTCCCATTGGCGCAGACCGGCGCGGCCCTCCCATGCGTGCAACTCGTCGGCAATGACCACATTGGGCGTCTTGCCGTGCTGGACCTTGCCGTCAGATGCCACCGCGATATAGCGGGTGCGCTCTTTCTGGAATGCGATGCGGCTGACATATTCCCGAATGGACAGGTGCTTGCTCAGCCTTCGGTCGGTATCAACGATCAACGCGGTTTCGTTGAACAGTTCCATTGCCTGTTCGTGCGCCGATGCAGCCGAGACAATCAGGCCACCAGGTTCACGTTCCGGCCCGATCAGGTGCAACAGCGTGATGGCTGCGCAGAGCGAGGTCTTGCGATTTCCGCGCGGCAGCAACAGGACAACCCGGCGAACAACGCGGGTGCCGTTTTCATTGCGTGGCCCGTAAATGCGGCGGATGGTTTGTTCGGCCCATGGGTCAAGCTGAAAGGGATGGCCGGGTGCCGGGTTCTTCGGGTGCTTCAGCTTTCTGAGCCAATCCACAGCCCGTTGACCGTATCCAAGTGGGTCGGGAATTTCAGCCGGATCATCAATCCAGGAGGGAATCATCATCGTCATCATCCCTTATCACTGGCCGGGATCGAGAAACCGGGGTCAGGCCAAGTTCTGCCGCCAGAAGCCTTGCGCGCGTCATGGCGTCGGACTGGATGCCAACCGCAGGGTTGCGCTTGAAGGTGCCGTCCACGTCCATGACATGACCATGAACCTGCAAATGATCTTCCATCTGCCGGACTGCCCCCATGGCAACGCAGTAGTTTTCCAGTGATCCAAGATCGGCAACCGTCAGAATGCGCCGTTCTGTCAGGATCGGCATGACGCGGTTCCATTCCTCGACCGCTTCCTCGGAAAACCAATGCGGCGCGGCTGCGTCGGTTATCGCTTCAACGTCTTCGATCAGATGGGGCTTGGTTCCACGCATCAATCGGCCCCGATCTTTTCGCAGCGCAGTTCCAGACTGCGCATGTGGTCGATTTCGCTGATTTCCTTGATGTTGAATGTCTGCCCGCCAAACACCACGCGATCAGAGTTGGTGACATTCTCGACATACCGTATCCGAAACACGGTTAACGCCTTGTCGCCTGCCCCCTGAGCATTGATGAATTCGGATGCGGTGCGCTCCACCAGTTCCGCCCTCAGTCGCAGGTGATCTGTCCAGACCTCTTGCGGTGTTCCGGCATCGTTGACCTCACTGGCCACGCGCTGCACCTGGATGACACGCCGCATCTTGCCCGACCTCATGGCGCATCCTCGCTCACCAAAACATCAATTGTGACGATTCCGTGCGATGTTTCGCCGTCCGGGTCGCGCACGGTTCGGATGCTGGAAACCTTGATATCTGCGGCATGATAACCGGGTTCGAGAAACAGCCGGCCAAACTGAATTGCCGAGCGGATCGCCCCACAGATTGCCTTGACGCCTTCCAGAGAGAGTTCACGCTTCCAGACGTGCAGGGTGTGATAGACGCGCGTGTGCCTGCGCTTCAGACTGGTGCCCTCATCAATCGCCTGCGCCTCGCCCATGATGATCGACGGCGATGGTGCGGGGCGCTGGTTACGGTCAAGGATATTGACTGCCGGAACAAGGTCAGTAATGGCCTGTGTGGCCACCAGACGCATCCGGATGGCCTTCTGTACTGCAAGATCAACGCTCATTTACCTGCCTCCCTGACGGCCTTGGTCATGGCCCGCTTGACGCGATTGGCAGCGCGCTTGCGCATGAGCCGGAACCCCGGCCAGAAATACGGTTGCGCCGCTGCATTGGCGGTTCCGAATTCGGGCAGATGGGCATAGCGCACATCCGTATTGCCAGCGGTCACAACGGCTGCGTTCTCAGGCACCACGTAAGAACCACCCGGCTGCGAATAGGGCGGCGTCACCTGCCCCGGCCCGGTCACTTCGATGCTCTCGATCAGATCGCCGCTATCTTCGGGCGCTAGAGATTTTTGGGCGGCGGCGATTTCCTCTGCACCTTTCATCAGCGCAGGCTCAACCGCTTTGCGAACCTCTTTCGGAATCGCATTCATGCGGCGTTGAAAACTGGAAAGCCCGCCATCACCCATCAGAATGTAAACTCCCGATATTCGTTGACGATCTCGCGAACATCAAACGGCACGTTGGCAACGATTGTTCCGGTCAACGCCGTCTCGCGCTGATCGTACCACCACGCAGCCAGCATAACGACGGCTTGGTGCAGGGCTTCGGGCACCGGGTCTTGATCCTCACCGCCGAATTCTTCCTCGATCTTGCAGCCCAGAAGACGTTCTACGTGGTTCTGCGCCGCCACTCTCAGCCGATCCAGCAAAGCATCATCAGCGCCCCCGATATCATCGGTGAACGCCAGATGCTCTTTCAGTTCCCTGATGGTCACAATTGCCATTACGGATCAGCTGCCTCGACCCTCGTGATTGCCGAGTTCACCCAAAGGCTGCAATTCAACATCACAACCGAATTGGCGGTTTCGACGCTTTCGCTGGCGCTGGCAACAGTGGCGATGAAATAGCGCTCGCTGGGTGTGCCGCCTTGCGGGGCATCGTTGAACACCACCTTGAAGGCATAGTCAAAGATGGTCTTTTCAGCCGCGATCAGGGCGATTTGGCCCGCGTCGGAATAGTCCGCGCCCATGGCCATATCGAGTGTGCCCGCGTCCCGAACGCCCTTGATGCGCCGCTTGCGGGCATCTGTCATCGCCGTAAAATCGATTTCCTCGGATGTGTCACCAAAGGTGCCGAGCGTTTCGACCTCGTTGATTCCCACCCAGGTAAGCGCCTGGTATTCGGTCAGGGTCGGTTCGGATGATTGCGCCGTGGTGCAGATCGAAATCTCAGCGCCGTTACTTGCGAAGATCATGGTTCAAGTCCTTTTTGTTGAGCGCCGCTCTTCACGTTGCTTGGCGCTGGAATGACAGTTCGTGCACAATGGAGCCCAATTTCTCCGGTCCCAGAAGATCTCGGAATTGCCCCTGTGCGGTATGATGTGGTCAACGGTGTCGGCTTTGCCGCCGCACCGCTTGCAGCGTGGATGCCGCTTGAGAAATTCTTTCCGCTCTTTGTCCCACGTGCCGGTGTATCCACGGGCGCTGGAACTCTTGCGGTTCTTGTCGTGCCGCGCCTTGCGCTCAGCATCGGACTTGCGCTCACAGGGGCAGCGAATGCCGTTGGCGACGCGATGGCCACAGGCGCAAATTCGGGGCGGCTTTTGAGGCATGGGGAAACTCGCAGTGTCGGACGGGGCCTCTGGCCCCGCCCCAGTGATCGCGCTGCCCTTGACCCCGCGTTGGCTACGACGGCGCAAAGGGGAGAGCAGCTTGCCTTTGTCGGGCTAATCACATCGCCCTCAAGAAGGATGTTTGCGCCGCTGTTCATTTACGCTACCGGACGGTTTGCAAGGTCGCTCAGAACCGCAGCGGCCCCGGCAGCAATGCTTGTCCCGCTGGCCCTGGTCAGAACCAGCCGCACATAGCGCTTGTGACCGCGATAGCCGAGCCGGTAGCAGGATGCGGCCTCAAGGGTTGTCGGGGCGTCGCTGTCCACATGCGACGTTGCCACGTCAGCGAAATCGCCGGATGTGGTGGTGTCGCTTTCCTGGATCTTGGCGCTGAAAACACCGGAACCGGCAACGGCCCCTGTGTTCAACACGAAGGCAACCCGGTTGGCCCCCTTGAGGTCAACAGCAGTACCGTTGACGTTCGCCGTCTGAACGGCAGGAGCGATTGCCGGTTCCGTTTTGATATTCGAATATAGATCACGCATGGTCATTCTCCTTATGTCGACATATGCAATTTGCGGAACTTCGCGGCCTGCAAGACACCGCCAGCCACGCGGCGTGTTGCGTGAATGCGGGTAATGCCCTCGGTGGCGCGAATGTAGGGGTTCACCAGGGTGGACAGGCCAACCCGGTCAACAATGCGGTAGCCTGACCAATCGCCGTAGATGATCGGGTAAGTTCCGCTTGCCAGATCGGGCATATCGACCATCTCAACCACGGGACGGCCCAGGAGCGTTTCAGGCTGTCCGGCGGCATAGCTTGGTTGCCACAGCATACGGCCATCGCCGTCTTTCAGAGTTCGGACGATACCAAGGGTGGTGCCGTTCATCGCCCAGGCGCCCGCGTTGCGATACATCGCCGGTTGCGCATAAAGCATTTGAATCAGCCGATCAGGATCAAGAACCGTCGCGTGGCCATTCACGGTCTCGGCAATATCGTCATGGGTCATGACCCCCTCGGGTTCGAGAACGCCGTCACCAGACACAAAGGCCAAGCCCTCTTTCTGGCCAAAGTCTTCCGCCAGCGCGGTTCGCACTTCTGCTTCGGCCTGACCGGCACTATCGGCAAGCAACTGGTTCGAGATATCAACGTAGGTGTTGAGCTCCTTCAGAACCAATTCGGGTTGACCGAAACCCGGCTCTGACGCCTCTTGCTCTTCGGTCTCGCCCTTCCACCTCGCATTCGTCACCCCGGTGCGTTGGGGGTACATAACCGACGGTGCACCTGTCTGCCGGACACTGGCAACCGTGCGCACGGGCGAGAACTCGACCAGATCGCGGATGAATTCGGAACTCATTTCCGCCGGGGCGAGGAAGCCGCCTTGCGGATCGCTCGAAACCGTCAGCGCTTTCAAATCAGCAGCCGGGGCGTTCGCGCCGTACCGCAGATACGCCGTAAATGCCTTGTGTTCCACGGATGGTTCGTCTTCGGTTTCGCCGCCTTCCGGGCGGTTGGCCTTGGCTTCCAGCTTGTCCAGTCGATCAACGATCTTGCTGGTATCGGTCTTTTTCTCGACCTCGCCCAGGCGCGTGTCTACCGTCTTGGTCAGGTCTTCAATCGCCTTGGTGACGATATCGCCGGGATCAGCAGGGTCGCCATCTTTCAAGGTCAGCGCGGTGCTGCCAAGCAGGTCTTTTGTCTTCAGGTGTCGCATATGAATTTACCTCTTTGCGAGTTGCGCGGTTGCGCGTTGAATTGCTGCGGCAAGGCGCAGGGCCTCGACCGCCGATTTCGCGGATGTGACTTGAGCGCCGGGATGCATGGGAATGGTGACAAGCGACGCTTCCAGCAATTCCAGCGCCTTGATCGTGCGGCCCCCGCCTTTGCGGTTCTCGGCTTTCTTGGTAAGGAACCCGATAGAAATGCCGCGCACAGCGCCGGACTTCACCAGCGCCCGAACCTCTCTGGCGCGGGGCACTTCATCGATCAGGAGTTTGCCCTTGATGTGCAGACCGTCAGCTTTTTCATCTGCCGTGTCCCACGTACCAATCGGGTCATTCTGATCATGCCCAAACAACATGGGCAAAGGCAGCGCTGCGGCCTTGAATGCACCGGGTTCAATCCAATCACCGATGCGATCCGCCGCAGCAAACTTCCACGCGATACCGGATATTGACCCGTCATCATCTGCCAGAACCTTGGTTTCGACATAGACCCGATCCATCAAACAGCGCCCCTGAATGCGGCCCGGTTGGACGCGAAGTCATCAACTTGCGCTTGAACCCATGACACGGCGTTCAGAAGACGGATGACATTGGCTTGGGAAAACGGGACGGGCTGGCCATCCTCTTCAATCTCCCAGCCCAGAACACAGGCCGCAAGGCACTTGATCCGCAGACGTTCGCGCACCTCGGCAGAGACCCGGCCATCCTGATCGGCGCTGTCAGCCAGATCGTCAGACAGTTGCAGGCGTGCGCGGTTCTGTGTCGCGCTGTCCGGCCCTGCAATGCGCAATTTCAAACCTGTCGGCTTGCCGGTCACAGGGTCAGTGAGTTCGAACTCGCGCCCCCGGTCCTGATCCTGAGCATCTGCCAAAATGTCGTTAAGCTGCATTGTCGATTACCTCTTGGGGACCGGCTGGTTTTGGTTCAGTCGATATGTTGGGATTGGCGAACTCTTCGCCGCCGTCATAGGGCTGCAATCCAAGCCAGGACCGGCCCTCATTCGGGTTGATCGTGCGGGAACTGATCAGGCTGTTGATCACGGTCGCGCGGGTGTTCAGATCGGCGCGGGTCAGGTCATCCCGGTCAAACCGGATCACCCTGTCCTTGCGTTCGTCCTGCAGAAACAGGCCACGACGCAGCGCGCCTTCCAGCGCTTTCAGCCACGGTTCCAGACAGTAAACGAGAAATTCGCGCCCCATTTGCTCGGTATTTGACCATGTGGCGCGGTCCAGTTCAAAGAGCATCGACGGCGGAACCCGAAACGCGCGGGCGATTTCAAGGATCTGGAATTTGCGGTTTTCAAGGAACTGCGCATCCGTGCTGTTGAGCGTGAACGGAACGAATTCTGTTCCATCGTACAGGATGGCGGTTCGACCGCCTGCGTCATCGCCTTCATGCGTTGCGCGCCATGCGGTACGGGCTTTCTTGACAGATTCCTCGCCCATGCCTTTGGGGAACATCAGCGCACCTGATGGACGCGCACCACGGCCAAAGAGACGGGCGGCGTGGCGTTCCATGACATAGGCAACACCGATGGCCTCACGGGCCAGCGTCAAAGGGCTGCATCCGAACGGGCTGCGCAGATGAATGATATTGGCGGCGGGTTCGGGCCGGTTGTTGATCTTGTAGCTTGGTTCACCCGTGATCTGATCATACTCGACCGAGATTACACCGGGGCGATGCCTGATGATTTCCACAGGCTTGCCGTTGACCCGGTTCACCCATGCCAGACCGCCCGCGTCACGTTTGAGCGCATCGATCACCAGATCACGGATCAGGTCATAACCGCTGGTCCACTCGTTTGCCTCGCCTTGCAGCAACGCGATGCCCGGATCATTCGTCAGAACTTTGGTTTCGTCGGCAGATTTTGCAGAGATATCCAGACTTGCAGCCGCTTCGGAGATTACCCGGATGGCCGAACTGACCGCCGGAACCTGAAGCGCCGCTTCTGGCGAAAGACAAACACCCGAAACCGTTGGCGTTACGCCAAATATTTCGTTCAGCCAATCTTCTGGACTGGCAAGCGCTTTTGCCTCAACGGCGGTTTTTTTCTTTGAGAATGGCCACATACCAAACAGTTTCGCCGATGTGGTCGGGCCGGGTATAGATGCCAGACCATGCCAATACCTAGCAACTCATGACAAAACCGTAGGCTTGATTTTCCTATTTCATGCAAATGTTGCGCAAGTGACCCCGCGCCGGTCCCCCAGGGTGTCCCAAAGTTCAGAACCACCCCCCCCCGTCACTCGTCGGGTGCCTCGCGCCCCGTCAGAGCCGCATAGGCGCGCGCTGCTTTGCTTGCGATTGCATCCTTAACTTCGGTGTCAACGAACTCAGCACGAATTGCGCCGCCTACATGGTTCTTGCCAATCGGTCCCTTGGCCACCAACTGCCCGCCTGACTTCCTGAGTAGGACGCAACCCCGTATCATTATCCCACTCGACAATATGTCGAATATCGCGAGCAAGCGGTTGCCGACTTGGTTCTCTGGCGCATCAATGACGGTCATCGTCTTGATCTCATGGTTATTGGTCATCTGCTGTTCCTTTACTTTGTCCTGAGCCATGCGTTCAGTTCTGAGCGCAGCGCGAAGTAGTGCCCGCCTGGGCGATAGATCGGCACATCCGGCATTGCTGCGTATCGCCTGACACTGGCAACCGACTTGCCTATCGCCTTCGCTATGGCCTCCTGACCCCAGATTTTCTCTGGCCCAGCGGTCACGGCGTCAAAGCGCCAGCTATCCAAAGGTGGATGATTGTTCATGGTGTTGCCTCGTGTGCCTGTTCATTCGTTGCGTCGTCTGCATTTCGCATCTCAATATAAGTCACCGGTGCTTACCTATTATGCTTAGGTATATCCGGCCCCCGCTACTGTCCCCCACTTCACAAGGATCAATCCCCTGCTCGGTTGACAGTCCTACGCTCCCTGATCTGTATCCACGCGATGCCCGGTATCGGAGGCCAACCGCTGTCCCGCTGGGTATTCTCCAGCACCATCCTTTGCAGCCTTGCTCCGGTATGGCCCCCCGATGAACGGGTGTGGGTTCTGTGTCGCGTTTCTGTGCTGGCCTAGTAGGCACCGGGTCCGGCACGGAGTGGGGTAGTTCCCAGATCATATTCCCGTCGATTTCGCCCAACGGTCAAAAGCTAGAGTGTGGCCCGCGTTCTGTGATTTGCCCCTGTGGGTATGCTCACTATGAACGCGGGCCCCTGCTTCACCCGTCACGCTGCCGCCACTCAACAGCAGCGCGACGGGTGGTCAGCTTTCGATCAGGTCAAAATCGCCTCCCTCATTGCTGGCATGGATGAACAGGTCAGAGACCAGCCCACGCATGACAGACAGTTGTTTCGGTGAAGGCTTCCAGCCCTTGCGATAGGACTGACGACAGACGGACTTGGCAAAGCCTGCCGCCCAATCATTCTCAGCCGAACTCGCTACGGCTGGCATGTGGAACAACAGCCGTTCAATCTCGTCGGGGCTTGCAGCGGTCTGGAAGTTCTGGCGGGTGTGGTAGGTCATTGGCCCGCCTCCCCATCAAAGAACGCCCGCAGTTCTTCGCGGTCGCGTTCCTCCTGATCCAGTACCTCTTGCCGAGTAATCACGTCCTGCCGGTCAATCACGGCTTGCCGCACGATGTCGATCAGCACATCAGGCGGAATTGCCTCGGCCTGCACGGTCTCACCTTCAAAGGCCCGGCGGTCTGTTTTCTTGGCCGGTGCCGTGGGCAGGTTCATGGCCTCGATTTGCACCGGGGTTACGGCAAGGCGGGTGAATGTCGGAACGCCGCCCGCATCCAGCCCGATACACATCGCCTGAATGTCTTCGGCAAGTGCTTTGAACAGGTGAACACCGCTTGGATCGCAATCACCAATGTGCAGGATTTCCGTCTTGCCGTATTCTGCCAGTTCCATCGCAAACTGGTATTTCGCGGACAGGCTATCAAATCCGCCGCTTGATATGACCGACACGCCGTATTCATCGACGGACCTGGCCAGCATCGGAGCCATGCCCCCGGCCTCGCACTTTACGAACAACCGCACGGGCTGACCGTCCTGACGGTCCAGACGGTAGCTGTCTGCCATGCCGCGAACAGTCAGCAGCACTTGCTCAACGCCAGTCCAGCAATGCGGATCATGGCGACTGACGCCATCATCGCGGATTGCGTCAAAGTCGATCAGGCCAGCCCGGCGCGCCCTGTTCATCGTCTCGCACAGGCGGGAATATGCACTTTCCGTCTTGCCGTAACCTTGACTGCCGACCAACCGATAGAACACTTGCCGGATGGTCAGGGGCAAATGCTGCCGGTATTCGTCAAGAACCTCTTGTACCTGGGCGACGAGAATCAGTGATTTGCGTTGCGGGTTCCAAGGCGCGAAGCCTCTGACACGGGTTGTACAGGTCATGCCGCGCACTCCCCGCCGAGAGTGTCAAACAACGCGAACGATGCCGTTGCATAGGCGTCATCCTCGTCAAGGCTGTTCAGGACCGCGTAGGCCAGTGCTGCCCTATCTTGCTCGCTCAAACGAGCCATCAAGACGATGGTCAGGCCGTGCCAGGCCGATTCCCGCCCCAGTACCAACGCACATGCCAGTGCTATGCAGACGCTTTTCTGAGCCGGGTTGATCCATTTCCAGATTGCATTGCGGCTGCGTTTCGGGGTAGTGTTGTCGGGAAGTTTTGCCGCTTCGTATGTAGTTTTAACCCCGGATGCAGTTGACGCTGCGCCGGGGTTTTCCTTGGGAAATGGGTTGGACACTACGGAACATTCCGTAATGTTATCAATGGGGCAGTTTGGCCAGGTTGGACAAATTACTGCCTTGATTTCACAGGGACTATTCGCCTCCTGCCGGGGTCACCAATTGATGTTTGGATCGTTGACAACACGGCAATAGCTTGAACGCAACTGCTCGCAATCTTGCGACAGAAGGTTCCGCGCCAAGCATGCGGGCCGGTTCAGGCCTCGCAGTGGTCGGCCTTCTTACGCTCTCGCCTACCACGACGGGCCTCTTGAAGCAGCGACGCGGAATAGATGACGAGCGCCAGCCAGATCATCGGAAAGGCAATCATACGCGCGCGCCCGAATTCCTCGCCGAACAGGAAGACCGCCACGAGAAAAATCATGGTCGGCGCGATGTACTGCAGGATTCCGATTGTGGAGAGACGCAACAACTTGGCTCCGTTGGCGTAAAACAGCAACGGTACAGCGGTGACCACGCCACATCCCAGCAACAGCCACGTATCCTTCGCGTTCCCGGCAAACAGATGATTTTGACCGGTCGCGACCAGGTAGCTGATGAGAGCCAGGGCCGGAACCGACAAGATCAGCAACTCAAGCATGAAGCCTTGGTTTGGGCCGATCGAGAGCCATTTCTTGAAGAACGCATAAAAACCCCAGCTCAGGGTCAGCGCGATTGCAACAAAGGGCAACCTGCCGGCATCCCACGTCAGGACCGCCACTGCGCCAGCCGCCAGCAGAATCGCAACGATCTGCGTAGGCTTGAGCCGTTCGCCGAGCAACACCGCACCCAGAAACACGCTGAACAACGGGTTGATATAGTATCCCAAGGCAGCATCCAGCGTATGGCCGGAAGCAATTGACCAGACGTAGATGCCCCAGTTGATCGAAATCAGCGTTGCCGTCACAAGCCCCATGCCCAGCATCCGCGGCGTTGTCAGCGCAACCCGAAGATCTCCTGTGCGCCCCATGATGAGCAAGACCAGACCGGCTACCGGAACAGACCAGATCACCCGATGCGCAATCACCTCGGCCGGGGAAATATGCGACAACGCCTTCATGTAAACGGGCAGAAAGCCCCACAGAAGATAGGCCGTCACGGCAAAAGCAAATCCACGCGGGCGGTCCTGGTTGGCTTGGGTCATGCGGCACCTTTGAGCGAAGAAGACCGGCGCCGCTTATCTCGTTGCCATGTTAAGCGCCACAGCCATATGGCCGCGAACTCAGAGCTTCGTCAATGCGCCTCGGCCCAATTCGCGCCCTGCCCCGAATCCGCCGTGAGCTTCACGTCAAGATGCACGGCGGGATCGGCGGCGTTTTCCATCACGTCGCGGGCACGGTCGATCACGGTGTCCACGCCATCTTCGGCAACCTCAAACAACAGTTCGTCATGCACCTGCAACAGCATCCGTGCCGGCAACCCCTCAATCGCGGCAGGCATTCGAACCATCGCACGGCGGATCACGTCAGCGGCGGTGCCCTGAATCGGTGCGTTGATTGCCGCGCGATAGGCAAAGCTGGCGCGCGGCCCCTTGGCGTTGATCTCGGGCGTATGGATCTTGCGCCCGAACAGAGTCTGCACATAGCCGTTTTCTTTCGCAAAGGCCTTGGTCTCGTCCATATAGCTCCGAATACCCGGAAAGCGTTCGAAGTACCGGTCGATGAACCCCTGTGCCTCGGACCGGGGAATGCGCAGGTTGCGCGCCAGACCAAAGCCCGAAATGCCATAGATCACCCCGAAATTGATCGCCTTAGCCTTGCGGCGGATATCCGGGGTCATCTCGTCCAGCGGCACATCGAACATTTCGCTCGCGGTCATGGCGTGAATGTCCAGCCCATCGGCAAAGGCCTGTTTCAGCGCGGGGATGTTCGCGATATGCGCCAGAATGCGCAGTTCGATCTGGGAATAGTCCAGCGATACGAGAACATGTCCCGGCTCGGCCACGAATGCCTCGCGAATACGCCTGCCTTCTTCGGTGCGTATCGGAATGTTTTGCAGGTTCGGATCGGTCGAGGCCAACCGCCCAGTGTTCGCCCCGGCGATGGAATACGACGTATGCACCCGCCCGGTGTCCGGATTGATATGGGTTTGCAACGCATCGGTGTAGGTCGATTTCAGCTTGCTCAGCTGCCGCCAATCCAGCACCCGCGCGGGCAGATCGTGTTCCGTGGCCAGGTCTTCCAGCACGTCAACGCCGGTTGCATAGGCCCCGGTCTTGCCCCGCTTGCCGCCTTCGATGCCCATCTTGTCAAACAGGATTTCGCCCAGTTGCTTGGGGCTGCCGACATTGAAGGTTTCGCCCGCCAGTTCGTGTATCTCGGCCTCCAGACCCGCCATCTTCTGGGCAAAGGCGTTGGACATGCGCGACAGGGTATCACGGTCGACCTTGATCCCATTGCGCTCCATCTGCGCCAGAACCGGCACCAACGGTCGTTCCAGCGTTTCATAGACGGTCGTCACCTTGCTGCGATGCAGTTGTGGCTTGAACACCTGCCACAGACGCAGCGTGATATCCGCATCCTCGGCGGCATAGCTGACCGCCTTTTCAAGTGGCACACGATCAAATGTGATCGCCGACTTGCCGCTCCCAAGCAGTGGTTTGATGGGGATCGGGGTGTGTCCGAGATAGCGCTCGCTCAGCGTATCCATGCCGTGCCCATGCTCTCCACCATGCATGGCGTAGGACATCAGCATGGTGTCATCGATCGGAGCAACATCGACGCCATATCGCGCAAAGATCTTGGCGTCATACTTCATGTTTTGCCCGATCTTGATGATCGCCGGGTCTTCAAGCACCGGTTTCAGCATCGCGAGCGCTTCGTCCAATGGCATCTGTCCCTCGACCAACTCGTCCGAGCCAAAGAGATCCTCCGTCGCACTCGCCTTGTGAATCAGCGGGATGTAACAGGCGCGCCCTGGTTCGACACAAAGCGAGATGCCGACCAGATCGGCGATCATCTCGTTCAGCCCGGTGGTTTCCGTGTCGACGGCCACCCAGCCCCGTTCGCGGATCTGATCGATCCATCCCTGCAACGCGTCGGCATCGCTGACACGGCTATAGTCGGCCTCATCAAAGGCGGGTGCTTCGGGCGCATCGGCCTCGGCTTCCGGCGCCGCTGGCTCTGCAATGACGGGTGCCTCGACCCCCAACTGATCGGCGATGCGGCGCGACAGGGTCCGAAACTCCATCTCGGCCAGAAACGGCAACAGGACTTCGGCGTCGGGTTTGCGCACGTCGAGTTCGTCCAGCCCAAAGTCGAGCGGCGTCGCGCAATCCAGTTGCACAAGCCGTTTGCTCAACTCGATCTGATCGCGTTTCTCGATCAGCGTTTCGCGCCGCTTGGGTTGCTTGATATCCCCGGCCCGGTCCAGCAACGTTTCCAGGTCGCCATACTCGTTGATCAACAGCGCCGCCGTCTTGATCCCGATCCCCGGCGCACCGGGCACGTTGTCGACGCTATCGCCGGCCAGCGCCTGCACATCCACGACCCGATCCGGGAACACGCCGAACTTTTCGAACACGCCATCCCTGTCGATGCGCTTGTTCTTCATTGCATCCAGCATCTCGACACCATCACCCACCAGCTGCATCAAATCCTTGTCTGAACTGATGATGGTGACACGTCCGCCGGCCTCGCGCGCCTGACAGGCCAGGGTCGCGATGATGTCGTCGGCCTCGTAGTTTTCCAGTTCCTTGCAGGCGACGTTGAACGCTTCGGTGGCGCGGCGGGTCAGCGGCATCTGCGGGCGCAGATCCTCGGGCATCGCCTCGCGGTTGGCCTTGTACAGATCGTAGAGATCGTTGCGGAACGTATGCGATCCCTTGTCAAAGATCACTGCCGCATGGGTCGGGGCATCGGGGCCGTTGTTGCCTTCGATGTACCGGTGCAGCATGTTGCAGAACCCCGCAACCGCACCGATGGGCAGCCCGTCGGACTTGCGCGTCAATGGCGGCAGCGCGTGATAGGCTCGAAAGATAAAGGCAGACCCATCGATCAGATGCAGATGGCAGCCCTTGCCGAATGTCGTATCACCCAAACCGCATCCCCCGGTTGCCGTGTTTCTTCAGCGCAGCATGTCGTTTCTGACCCTGCCACGCTCTGCTGGCAGCAAAACCCGCCTTTGATGTGTCACATCCAAGCGCGCGATCCAGAGCCGCCATCGTTCAGGCCGCGTCGGCGTGATCCTTGTGCACGAGTTTGCAGTCGCAATAGGGGCATTCGACCCAGCCCCTGTCATGGGGAATCGACAGCCAGACGCGCGGATGGCCCAACGCGCCCTCACCACCGTCACAGGCGACGCGATAGCTGTCTACGGTCTTGGTTTCCGGTGCTTGGATGGTCATCTGCTTGCGGTCCTTCCGGTTCTTGGAAAACGTGCCAATGCTTGGATGCGTTTATGAGCCAAGCGAAAACCGGGGGCAAGAGCGTGATGGTGCGATGACCCGATACAAACGGTCAGCCAACAGCATATCCGCCCGTTTGGTCAAACGTCGTGCTCATCCTGCCGAACGGTCTGACAGGCCCAACGCGCAATTTTCCACCTGGGATGGGTACTTATCCAGTTCGCAAGCTCGGGCTGCGCCCGCATCATGCAGGTCATGGGGGTCACATCGGTGTAAAGCAGGCTGCGCTTCTCGCAGTCACCGGGCGTTCCGGCGAGACAAACAATAAAAATTAACTCAATCATGGAAACCTCTCGTCAACTGATACAATAGTATTGGTCCAATATAACACAGATCCGGCTAAATTCCTAATCTGCGGCGATGACGGAACAGAAGATTGTTCGATATCGGGCCGGTTTCGTCTGCGATTTCGGCAACCGCTCACGTGTCAGCCACCTCCGAACTCTGCCATGCAGGAGCAATATCAGTCCCGATGCGCCGCTTCGCCTTCTCTCTCAAGGCCCGTCTGGCCATCGGTGCCGGGTTGCTGGGTTTGGTCGCCCTGACCACCGCCGCAATCACCGTCGCCGGAATGAACCGCGTCGCCGAGCGTCTGGATGCAGCGCTTGCCGCCGAGCATCGCATTGATCGCTATGCGGTTCTGTCCACCCAGGTCTCCAGCTTTATCGTCGTGGCCTCCGAAGCTCTGCAATCCGGGCTCCGCCCCGAGGATCGGGCGGGCCGTCTTTCAAACCTGTCGGAGAACATCGAGAACACCTTCAAACGCCTGCGCAGCGATCACGCGCAGGCCGTGGTCGATGCCGACCGGATGGGTCTGAACGAACAATCGCGCCGCGCCACCCAAAGCCTCGGGATCGCGCGGATGGAAGCCTTGTTCGCATCAACCCGCAGCGCATTGCTGTCAGAGGTCACCGATCGCGAGCGGCTGCAGGGCCATATCGACACCTTTGCCATCGGCTTTGATCCGCTGCTCAATTCCGTGATCACCGGTGAAATGCGGATACGGAACCAGGTACTGGCCGGAATCACGGTGCTGCGCGAGCGACTGATCTATGTGGTGACGGGAGTTTCGGTAGCAACGCTGCTGCTTCTGGCGCTCTTTTACCTCGGCCTCGTGCGTCCACAGTTTCGCCGTCTGGATCAGTTGCAGGCCGCAGCGCGACAGATCGGAGAGGGGCAATTTGATGTCGCCCTGCCCGAAGACCGCCGGGACGAAATCGGGCAACTGTTCACTGAAACCAACCGCATGGCCGGGGCGCTTGCCGCGCGCAGGTCCGACGTCGAAGACGAATGGGCGAGGCTGAACGATACCATAGCGGCGCGCACCGAAGAACTGCGCGCCGCAAATGACGCTCTGGCCTGCACCGACGAGAACCGCCGCCGCTTCTTTGCCGATATCAGCCACGAATTGCGCACTCCGCTGACCGTCATCCTGATGGAGGCGCAGATCGGTCGCAAAGCCGCTCCTGACGCAGAGGCGGCATTTGAAACGATCGAGAGCCGGGCGCTGAGATTGAACCGGCGCATAGATGATTTGCTGCGCATCGCGCGATCGGAATCGGGCCAGCTCGTGCTGGCTTCGCAGACATTCGATTTGACCAAAGCCGCTCTCGAGGCCGCTGAAAATCTGGATGCAGAAATCAAGAGTGCGGGCATGACCCTGAGTGGCCCAGATGCGTCGCAGGTGATGGCCACAGGCGACGCAAACTGGGTGCGACAGGTCATTGGCGGGCTGATCCAGAATGCCATTCGTCACGCCCGCAGCGGAGGCAGGATCGAACTTGACGTCCGGAGTGACGCTGGAATGGGCCGCGTCGACGTCATCGACTACGGACTGGGGATCGCCATGGAAGAACAGCAGGCGATTTTTCGGCGTTTCGCGCAGGGCCGCAGCGGGGCGGCGTCGGAAGGCTTTGGAATCGGGCT
This sequence comes from Sedimentitalea todarodis, assembly GCF_032595355.1. Lineage (NCBI taxonomy): Bacteria > Pseudomonadati > Pseudomonadota > Alphaproteobacteria > Rhodobacterales > Paracoccaceae > Sedimentitalea > Sedimentitalea todarodis. The sequence continues at coordinate 121,430 of NZ_JASMWN010000016.1, forward strand.
GGCATTCGCCAAGTGGGTGGTCGAGGAACAAGGGGGCGAGATCACCCTGACCAGCCCGTTGCCCGCCGGCGAGACCGGGACCAAAGTTACAGTGGGCATCCCGCTCGGGCCGGATTAACCTCGCCGCATGAGCACGCCCGCCCGTATTCTGATTGTCGATGACGACCCGGAGATCCTGTCCGCATTGTCACGCGGACTGGAACTTCACGGGTATGCGACACTTGCGGAAAACCGAGTGGAAACGGCGTTTGCGCGTTTCGAGGATGCCGATGTGACCGCCGCCATCGTCGATGTCATGATTGGCGAAGACAGCGGATTCGATCTCGTCCGTGCAGTGCGCGAGGCTGGACATCGCACACCGATCCTGATGCTGAGCGCCTTGTCGGAAGTGGACGACCGCACCCGCGGGCTCGAGGCGGGGGCCGACGACTATGTGGTCAAGCCCTTCTCGTTCGATGAACTCGTGGCCCGCCTCAAAGTGCAGGAACGGCGCGCAATGCCAGCCAAGCCGCGCCCCGCCCGATTGGACCCCGCCGAGTGGAGCATTGATACCGGGCGGCACAAGGTGACCCTGACCCAGCGGGAATTCGAGTTGCTGAAGACGTTCGCCGAATACAAGGGCGAAACCCTGTCGCGCAGCTGGTTGTTCGAGCGTCTCTGGGCGGACAAGGGCGCGAGTTCCGGGAACGTTGTCGACGTGTATGTCGGCTACCTGCGCAAGAAGCTCGACCCGATGCGCGCGTTCGGTTTCGAGATCAAAACCATTCGAAACCGCGGGTTCATGCTTGAAGGCGTGGCACCGGAGCGCCGGCAAGAAACTGATTAGAATAAATTTTTATTTTTTCTTAGAACATAGGCTTTGCTTAACAGGGCCGGTACGGACAAGGTAAGATCAGCGAAATGGAAACCCTCAGGAGGAGCAAATCATGTCCTGGAACACCCCGAAAATCCGCGAAATTGAATGCGGCATGGAAATCAACATGTACGGACCCGACGGCGACGACGACGGCGTCCTGTTCTGAACAGACGATAGCAGGAAACCAGGTGAGTTTCCGTGCAAGAATTCTTGGGGCAGCCGCCGGTGGTGGGCTGCCCCAATGGAATTGCGGGTGCGAGAACTGCAATCTTGCCCGCGCCGGTGAGATACCATCGCAAACGCAATCCTCGGTTGCCTTTTCCGCAAACGGGCGCGATTGGGCGCTTCTGAACGCATCCCCCGACATTCGACAACAATTTGCGGATTGCCCGGCACTGCATCCGACCGGCTTGCGGGATCTGCCATTGCGGTCAGTGCTGTTGACCAATGGCGATATCGACCATGTCGCGGGCCTGCTCACCCTGCGCGAGATGCAGCCGTTCACGATCTTTGCAACGGCGGGCATACACGATGTCCTGAATGATAACCCGATGTTTGCCGCACTGAATGCATCGGTCGTCGCGCGCCAGACTGTGACACTGGATGTGCCGACCGAAATCGCACCCGGTCTTGTGGCGACCCTGTTTCCCGTTCCCGGCAAGGTGCCGCTGTACCTTGAGGGCGACATTGTCGAGACCGAACTGGTGGGAGAGCAGACCGTCGGCGTACATTTGCAGGCGGACGGCCAGGATGCCTATTACATCCCAGGCTGCGCCAAGCTGAGCGACGATCTGCGCAACCGGCTGCGCGATGCCGCTCTCGTGTTTTTCGACGGAACGCTGTGGCGCGACGATGAAATGATGCGTGCAGGATTGGGTAGCAAGACCGGCAAGCGGATGGGGCACATGTCGATGTCGGGCGAGGATGGCTCGATTGCCGCGTTTGCAGATCTGAATGTCGGCAAACGCGTTTTTGTACATATGAACAACACCAATCCGGTGCTGCGTCCGGACTCGGCGGAGCGAGCCGAAGCCGAGGCGGCGGGCTGGATTGTCGGAGAGGACGGACTGGAGGTGACGCCATGACCCAGACACGGGATGCGTTTGAGAACAGGTTGCGCCAGATCGGTGCCGAACGGTATCACGACAAACATCCGTTCCATCACCTGCTGCATGGCGGCAGGTGTTCGCCTGAACAGGTGCGCGCATGGGTGATCAACCGCTACTACTACCAGCATTCAATCCCGATCAAGGATGCCGCATTCATGTCGCGTGTCGAAGACCCGGACCTGCGTCGCATCTGGCGCAGCCGGATCGAGGACCACGACGGCACCGACACCAACGAAGGCGGCATTCGGCGGTGGCTTCGGCTGGCCGAGGCGGTGGGCCTTGATCGCGACTATGTGGCGTCCAATCGCGGCGTCCTGCCTGCGACCCGATTTGCGGTCGATGCCTACGTGCGGTTCGTGCGTGACAAGACGCTGCTTGAAGCAGTCGCGGCCTCGCTGACCGAACTGTTCGCGCCCAAGATCCACGCAGATCGCATTCAGGGGTTGCTGAAGAACTACGATTTCGCCGATGACAGCAGCCTAAGCTATTTCCGCAATCGGCTGAAGGAAGCGCCCAAGGATGTGGCGTTTGGCCTGTCATGGGTTCTGGATCACGCCGACACGCAGGAAAAGCAGGATGCCGCCGCCGCCGCGTTGATCTTCAAGACCGATGTGCTCTGGTCCCAGCTTGACGCGCTCCATGCGGCCTATGTCGAACCCGGACGCATTCCGCCCGGCGCATGGGTGCCGGGCGAAGGCATGGCACTGGCCAAAGCGTCATGATCGACGCCTCGGATATTCCCTATCTGCCGCGCGGTGTGCGGGTGCATTTTGACAAGGTGCGTGACGGCTGGGTACTGCTGGCCCCGGAACGGGCAATCACGTTGGATGGGATCGGGCATGCGATCCTGTCCGAGATTGACGGCGAGCGGACGTTTCGGGCGATCACCGATACGCTCTCGGCCAAGTACAACGCCCCTGCCGAAGATATCGCCAAGGACACGGCCGGATTTCTGGGCGCGCTCAAGAACCGCCGTTTTCTCGAGGTGCGCAGATGACTGATAATCCCCCCATCGCGATGCTGGCCGAACTGACGCATCGCTGCCCGCTGGCCTGCCCCTATTGTTCCAACCCGCTGGAACTGGCGCGACAGGACAGCGAACTCGACACGGAAACATGGAAACGCGTCTTCCGTGAGGCCGGCGAAATTGGCGTGCTGCAACTGCATATCTCCGGCGGGGAACCCGCCAGCCGCCGCGACCTGATCGAACTGGTGGCCGCTGCACGCGAGGCGGGGTTGTATACCAACCTCATCACTTCGGGCATCGGATTGACGGAAAAGCGCCTGCGGGCGCTGGACGATTGCGGGTTGGATCACATCCAGCTGTCGCTGCAAGGCACCGACGCGGAAATGGCGGATTCCATCGGCGGCTATCGCGGGGGATTTGCCCGCAAGATGCAGGTGGCCGGTTGGATCAGGGAGATCGGCTTTCCCCTGACACTGAACGCGGTCTTGCACAGGCGCAATCTGCATCAATTGCCACGCGCGCTGGAGATGGCACTTGAAATGGGCGCGCGCCGGATCGAAGTGGCAACCGTTCAGTTTCACGGCTGGGCGATGAAAAATCGCGATGCGCTGATGCCGACGCAGGAACAGGCGCGCGAGGCGGACCGGATCGTGAAACAGGCCCGCGCGGATCTGAAGGGTACATTGGTGATAGACTATGTCCCCGCCGACTATCATTCCGACTTTCCCAAGCGCTGCATGGGCGGCTGGGGCACAACCGGGCTGAACGTTGCGCCGGACGGTGAAGTCCTGCCTTGCCACGCGGCCCAGACGATTCCGCATCTGAGCTTTGACAACGTGCGCGACCGCCATTTGCGCGACATCTGGTACGATGGCGCGGCGTTCAATGCCTATCGCGGAGCCGACTGGATGCAGGAACCCTGCCAGAGTTGCGATAACAAACTGAAGGATTTCGGTGGGTGCCGGTGTCAGGCAATGGCCGTTGTCGGCGATGCCGGAGCAACTGATCCGGTTTGCATCAAGTCCCCGCATCATGGCGCGCTTCAGGCAGAGGCCGATGCCTTTTCCCACAATGATGAGGCCGATCTGATTTACCGCACGGCCCCCGGCAAACCGGTGCCCGAAATCGCCGAATGACGCGCCGAACAGGCGTGAACTTGGAAATGAAGGGCGCATTGACATATCTTCTAACGGGAGTGTCCTGAGCGAGGTTCCCATTGATGGCTCTTCGATTTGTCCTGATTGTCTTTCTGATCGTCGCACTACCCGCACAGGCAGGCACAGATCGCGGACCGTTTCTGGACATGGCGCGCAAGGGCTGGGTCTATGAGCTGCGCAGCGCGATGTGGCCCAGGGCCGCTGATATGCCACCGATCAGGATCAACGGGCGTGACATGGCCGGATCGGTATTGTGCCTGATCGGCGAACCACCGCACCCGCAGACGTTGCAGGTGCTCCAGGGTTTTGCCGCCTTGATGCACGAAGTGTTTGGCAAACCCTTGCCCCTGCGCTTTGCAGACACCGGGCTGGCCGCCTGCGGAACCGGGCGCATCGTGTTTCTGCGGCTTTATTCGGGTGCCACCCCGCATGGCGCACTGAATGACGATCTGCGACGGATGGATCTGTCTTACGGGATCGGTTTTCCAAAGGGGCGGAACCAATGGGTTCTCTCTCCGGCGCAAGCCCAGACCTTTTTTGGCCGCAATGGCATGGCGACGCATATGCTGGTCAAACAATCCCGCCAGGCAGTGCCCACCGCGTTGGAGCAAAAGTTCTTTGCGTCGATCCTGATCGAAGAACTCTACCAGTCCTTTACCTTTGGTATGGACATCCTGCATTTCGACCTTCAGGCGCGCTTTCTGTCCAAGCTCGAAGAAGCGCCCATCAATCTTCGCAACCTGGCATGGGATTCCCCCCGGTTCATGCAGGGGCTGCTTCGGTCAAATCCGGCGCGGTTGTGCCCGTTCGATGTCTTCATGCTGCACGCGTTGGCCCGGTCCCCGGTCGAGCAGACAAACAGCCCCGAGTTCCTGAGTTTCATCGAGACCCGTTTTGATGATCTGGAGCAGTTGGCCGGTGCGACAGTCGCCCGTGCCGAGCATGCGCTGATCGTGGATTCCGCCTGCACCAGTAACTGAGACTATGGGCTGTGTTTGAGCGCGTGCGCGATGGCGCTAGCCTTTGGGTGTGTGCCCCTGCAGTCTGGCACGCAAATGGGAGGCGGCATGGACGCAAAAACAGACACCGGGTTGAGCACCCTGCAGACCCATCTTGCATCGGGGTTGATCGGGCATGACGTATTGATCGAACGCCTGCTGATCGGCGTTCTGGCCGGGGGGCATCTGCTGATCGAAGGCGCGCCGGGTCTGGCCAAGACACGGGCAGTCAAATGGCTGGCGGATGCGATCGAAGGCGGGTTTGCACGGATTCAATGTACGCCCGACCTGCTTCCTTCTGATTTGACCGGCACACCGGTGTTTCGACCACAAACCGGCGCGTTCGAATTCGTGCCGGGCCCGGTGTTTCACAACCTGGTGCTGGTGGACGAAATCAACCGCGCGCCACCCAAGGTTCAGTCCGCGCTGCTGGAAGCGATGGCAGAGGCGCAGGTCACCAGCGGCAATGAAACCCACACCCTGCCTGATCCATTCCTCGTGGTCGCGACTCAGAACCCGATCGAACATGACGGCACCTTTCCCCTGCCCGAGGCGCAATTGGACCGATTCCTGCTGCATGTGGTTCTGCAGTTGCCGGACGCGGCGACCGAAAGGCGAATTCTCGATCTGGTCGAGGCCGAGGGCCGGGGCCCGATTACCAAGCCTGTGCGCTTGCACGTCGATGACATACAGGCCGCCAAACGTGCGACAATGGCGGTACATCTTTCCTCTCCGTTGCGCGATTACATCGTGCGGCTGGTGACGGCAACGCGGCAGGCCCCCTTTGCAAATGACATTGATCATGCCGTTTCTCCGCGCGGCTCGCTGGCGCTGGCGGCGGCGGCAAAAGCCCGTGCCTATCTGGCCGGACGCGACCACGCGCTGCCCGAAGATGTGCAGGAGATCGCGGCGGACGCACTGTCGCATCGGTTGGTGATGACCTGGCGCGCAGTATCCGAGGGGCGAACGGCCCGCGATCTGATCGCGGATGTGGTGAAAGCAGTGGAGCCTCTGTGATCGCCGCACTGGACATGCCGGGGGTTGCCCTGCGCGCCGAAACGTTGATCGGGCTGCGCGAGCTGGCCCTGTATCACGAGAATGACGCCGTACTGGCCGCATTACCGGGCGGATTTGTGACCAAGAGGCGCGGCCACGGTCAGGAAATGGCCGATGTCCGCGAATACGTGGCCGGTGACGACATCCGCCATCTCGACCGTGGCAGCACGGCGCGCACCGGCATCCTGCATGTGCGGTCATTTCAGGAAGAGCGCGACCGCGTGACCCTGTTGGTCGCCGACTTCCGGCCCGCAATGCTCTGGGGCACGCGACGGGCGCTGCGCTCTGTCGCGGTGGCCGAAACGCTTTCATTGATCGGCTGGCGCGTGATCGAACAAGGCGGTCGCGTCGGCCTGCTCGCGATCGGTTCGGGGGAGCCGGTCGTGATCTCCATTCAGGGACGTATCCGCGGGATGCTGGCATTGATCGGCGGTCTTGTGAGAGCGCATGAGGCGGCCTTGCAGCTTGCACTGGCAGGCCACCGCGATGACCCGACCTTGGAAAACGCGCTTTCACAGATCACCCGGATCGCCCCGGCCGGTGCAGAGATCGTGATTGCATCCGGCTTTGATGTCCCGGGTTCTGCGCTGGAGGACCAACTGGGCCAGATCGCGCAACGGCGAACGCCTCGCCTGATCTCGGTGGTTGACGATGTCGCCGAAAACCTGCCGCCCGGTGTCTATCCAATCCGATTGCCCGATGGCTCACGCCGGCGCGCCCGGATCACCGGGCAGGACCGGATCGAACCAGAGCCCAAAATCGCCGGCTTCCCTGCCCTGCGGCTGGATTCAGGACAGGATGTGACGACGACGGCCCGCATCCTCCAGGCGGCGTTTCCGCCGGATCGGGAGCCCTGATCATGGCAGACCGCGCGCTTACCCGAGAGGCGATGCTGAACGGACTGCACGACATACGCCTCCCGGCCGAGGCACCCGGCGGTCTGATTGCCGAATTGCTCGCCGTCATTGGGGTCGCACTGATTATCGCGGTGCTTGTTGGCCTGATCATGCGGAGCGTGACGTTGCCTGGGAAAAAGCCGGCAAAGCAAAGCCCGCAGGACCGGCTGGCGGCCCTGGCGAAACTCCCGGACAGCGACCGTCAAATAGCGCTCTTGCACCTTCTCAAGTCCGAGCGCCCCGATGCGTTCCGAAAGCTGTCACCACAGCTCTACGCGCCAGGCGGAGCCCCCGACATCCGAGTGCTCGAAGCCGAGGTCGCAGGGCATGATTGAACTTGCCGACCCTCTGTTCCTGCTCTTGCTGCCGCTCCCTTTTCTGGTGGCGCGGTTCCTGCCCGCAGGCGACGCGCGCGGTGCGGCACTGGCGGTGCCGGAACGGATCGGACGCGGCATTCTCACCGGTGCGGGTGACACCGGCGCCGTCATCCTGCGGCGTCGGGTTTCGGTCGTACTCATCTGGGTCTTGCTGGTGCTTGCACTTGCCGGACCACGGCAACTCTCGCCCGTGTCGGCGCTCAAGGTTTCTGGCCGGGATCTGGCAATCGCTATCGACCTGTCCGGATCGATGGTGCGCGATGATTTCGACCTGAACGGCGAACAGGTCACCCGGTTGCAGGCGGTTCAATCGGTCGGGGCCGATTTCGTGCGCCGACGCGCCGGTGACCGGGTGGCACTGATCGTGTTCGGCTCGGACGCCTACTACGCCGCCCCGTTTTCCTTTGACACCGAGGCGATTGCCCGCCGGATCGAGGAGGCCACGATCGGGATATCCGGGCGGGCAACAAATATCTCAGATGCTCTGGGGCTTGCACTGAAACGGTTGGAGCAGTCCGAGGCCGCATCGCGCGTCGTCATCCTGTTGTCCGATGGAATCAGCAACGCGGGCGCCACTAATCCGCGTGGCGTCGCCAAGCTGGCAGCGGATCTTGGCATTCGCGTGCACACCATTGCCCTTGGTCCCAAGGATCTGGCGAGCAGTGCACCGGGTGAACGCGGCGTGGTGGACGCAGCCACATTGCAGGCGATCTCCGATCTCAGCGGTGGCACCAGCTTTCGCGTGCGCACCACGGATGAATTGCAGCAGGTCACTGCGGCGCTGGACCGGCTTGAAGCCACCGACAGCGACGGCTTGGCCGCAGAAGTGTTCCGCGAGCTGTGGATTTATCCAGCCGCGCTCGGCGGTCTGTTGCTGCTGTGGGTCGCGTGGCGGGGACAGGGCTGATGGAGATGGCCCTGCTCAGACCGCTCTGGCTGCTGCTGCTACCACTGTTGGTGGCAGTGGCCCTGGTGCTGCATCGCCGCCGTGCACGGCTGGGCGATTGGGAGCAGGTCATGGACCCGCAGATGCTGGCCGCGCTGCGCATGCTCGGACACGTGGAAAAGTCCGGCACCGGCACGCGCGGTTTGCTCGCCCTGTCCGCGGCCGGACTGATTGCGCTGGCGCTGGCCGGGCCAGCAGTCGAACGCCGCGATGCGGCGGCCTTTCGTAACATCGATGGCGTGGTCTTTGTGCTCGACGCCTCGCCCTCCGCGACCGAGAGCGCGCATTGGACAGAGTTGCAGACGATGGGGCGCTTTGGCGTCGCGGCTCTGCAAAGCCGGCCTGCGGCGCTGATCGTCTACGCGGGCGATGCCTATCTCGCGACCGATATGACCGCAGACACCCGCCAGTTGGGACTGACCCTGTCGCTGGTCGGGTCCGAGACCGTACCTGATCCGGGCAGCCGGCCGGAACTTGGCCTGACACTCGCCGAGCAAGTCTTGCAAGACGCACAGGTTCTGGACGGTGATGTGATCCTGATCAGTGATGGCGAGGGCATCGGCCCAGCGGCGCTTGCGGCGGCGGCCGAAATCGCGGCGCGGGGCGCACGGATGTCGGTTGTCGTCCCACAGGTTTCACCCTCGGCCGAGACCCTTGCCCGCACCGGTGGGGGGCAGGTCTTTGTCGCGGGCCAAAGCGAAGAACTGGCCATGTTTCTTGGGCAATCCGGTCGCGAGCGGCTGGAAAAGCAGGACTATCCGCTGTTGTTCTGGGCAGATTGGGGGCGCTACCTGATAATACCTGCGCTGCCCTTCGTTTTGCTGTTGTTCGGGAGGCGCACCGCATGAACCCGCTGCGCTGGATCACGATCATTGCCTTGGTCGCCTTTGTCGGCTCGGCGCTGATGGGCGGAGGCGCGCCGCTGGGTCGGGTCGCCATGGCATTGGGCCTGCCTTCGCTCGCCGTGCCGTTGTTTCAGGACCCTGGATGGAAAGGCGCTGCGTTCTACAGGGCAAAGGACTTTGACCGGGCCGCGACGGAATTTCGCGAAGCCGGATCATTGCTGAACCTCGGGAACGCGGAAACGCAAGCGGGACGCTACGCCGCTGCCCTCGAAGCCTTTGATGCAGCACGCATGGCCGGAGATCCGGACGCAGACGCCAATTTTGACCTTCTCGCAGCCTATTACGCCGGGCTGGCGCTGGATCCGGATACGGCGAATGCATGGTTTACCGAAAAGGACGGCAGCGACGGCGAAGCGGTCAAGTCGTCCATCGCACAGGGCAACGCGCGCGCGGCCGGCACCGGTGACGAAACCACGAATACCGGCGCATTGCTCGGTCTTCCAGAGCTTGAAAGCCACGGGCGCATAGGCGTACGCAAGCAGTTTGACGACAAATTCATGGTCGCGAACACCCGGTGGCTGGCGACCCTGTCGGACGTTCCCGGCGCGTACCTTGCCGCCCGGATCAAGCATGAGCACAAGCGGCGCGCAAAGCTGGGGCTGGATCAGCCGGAACCGGAGGACCCGAGATGAAGCGCTTGATCCTCTGGTTGCTTCTCACCGCTGGGTTGGCTCAGGCACAGACGCTCGAGGTAAACCCTGCCGACCTCGATCTGACCGTTACGATCGAAAATGCGGACGTCACCCCCTTTCAGGGCGAGATGGTTCTGTTGACCATTCATGGTGTCTATCGTCGGCACATAACGCGGGAAAAGCTGATCCAACCGGGCCTTGACGGGTTCAACTGGATGCAGTTGGGGCAGGATCATTGGTATGAAACCCAGGTCCGGGGCAAGAAAGTCAAGAATTTCAAGCGGCGTATGGCCCTGTTTCCAGAGCAAGCCGGCGAATTGACCATCGGGCCCTTTGTGCATCACCTGACATTGACCGACGAGGGCGATGACTGGTTTGAACACGATATTCAATCCGAGCCCCTCACGATCACAGTCGATCCCGCGCCGCAGATGGAGGGGTGGTGGTTCCCGGTACGGCGACTCGAAATTTCGGACCAATGGTCCAACGCGCCCGACCAGCTGGGCGAAGGCGAAGGTGTCTTGCGGGTGATCCGGATTACGGCCGTCGGCGCGTCACCGGACATGATTCCACCCATGCCGGAACTGGCATCCCCAAGTGCGATGATCTTTCCCCATCCGGAACAGCGGCTTGTCGAATTGTCGCCGCAGGGGCCGGTTTCAATCGCCTTCTGGCGGTGGACCATCCGACCCGGCAGGTCCAGGTCGGCAATTCTCGAACCGCTGACGTTTGACTATTTTGACACCACGACGCGGCAGGCACACAGCGCAACCATCACCGCTCAGCGCGTGGCGATGGACGAAACGAGCCTGCCCGACCCGGTCCTGCCACCCGCACCAACCCGTCAGCGCCCGACCTTGATGGCCAGCACCGGGGTGATCGCATTTGCGGCTGGACTGTCTGTCCTGCTCTTGGGCCGCAACTTTTCCGGGCTCGCGCGCCTGCATGCGCTCCCGGCGTTCAACCCGCTGTACCGGCAATTGCGACGCGCGGCACGACACGGCGACCTGGCAGCTACACGGCGTGCGGCCAGCGCAATTCTGCAGGAGGCAGGACCGTGTCCGCAGGCCGCGCGCCTGCTTCACCAGTTTGACAATGCCGTATTCGGTTCCGATGCTCAGCGGCCAGACACCTCACGATTTGCGCGGGAATTTCTGACGTCCACGACGAGCCGGTCGCGAACCGGCTCAGGGTGACGCATCAACGGGTCCAAAACCGCAGGGGTTCAGGATGCTGTTTCGCAGGCTCCCCACCCTGACCGTCCGCCTGCAAGATCCAATCTCTCCATAAGTTGTGCGATGAAATGTTTTGCGTTGTTGCCTAGCCGCGAGGAACTTTGCTACGCTCTGCGCCGGGAGGACAAATCGATGAAGCATGTTGCAGTGGGGAAAGACCCTTGCCACATTCAATCGGTGCTGGTGATCGATGATCACCCGCTCTATTGCGACGCCTTGGCGGTTGCACTGGCCCATGTGTTCAAAGGCTGCCGGATAGAAACGGCCACGACGCTGGGCGACGGGATCAAACATCTGAAGCCGGGATTTGAGCCGGATCTTGTATTGCTTGATCTCAAGCTGCCGGACGTGACCGGGCTCAGCGGATTTTTGCGCCTGCGCGAAAAGCTGGACAATACGCCGATCCTCGTGATCTCGGCGCTGACCTCTGCCGAAATCGTCTATACGCTGATGGATGCGGGCGCGGCCGGTTTCATACAAAAGGACGTGTCGGCACAGGTGCTCAGAGATGCCCTGATCGAAGTGCGTTCGGGGCGCAAATATCTGCCGCCTGAGCACAGACAGACCTACCGTCCCTCGTCAAGACCCGCCGAGGTGCAGGACATCGCCAGCAAGATTGCGGAACTGACGCCGCAACAAACCAGGATCATGAAACTGATCTGTGCCGGCAAACCCAACAAGCAGATTGCCTACGAGCTGTCGCTGGCCGAGGCCACGGTCAAGGCCCACATCACGGCCCTGCTGCGACGCCTGGGCGTGCAGAACCGCACCCAGGCCGCCGTTCTGGTCGAGAGTGCCAGCCTGGGTGGGGCCGCCGCGAATGGCGAGATCGACGCAAGGGCGTTTCTGAGCCAATAAAAAGAAAGCTGACCAGATGCTTCAGGTGCCTGTGAAACCTGCGTTCGTCGATACGGCCGTATCCTACGAAAAGGACGCCACCGCCGCAGTCGATGACATCGCCGCCCAACTGGATAGTGCCGGTGCCTGTTTTCTCTTGGTGTTCGTGCCGGACGGCTTGAACCTTGATGATCTGGCAATGGCCCTGAACACGCAATTCGCAGGGCTTCCCATGTTTGGCTGCACCACAGCCGGGCAAATCACCCCGCAGGGATACGAGACCGAGGCGCTGTTGGTTCTGTCATTCCCAAAGGCGCATTTTCGCTGTGCAACGCATCTGGTTACGCCGCTGAAACCACTGTCGATCAAACAGGTCGCATCGGATGTGCGCAAGCTGTCCGCGCAATTCCAGAGGACCGCACATTGGAGCCGGCTGGCTCTGACCCTTTCGGACGGGCTGTCCAAACAGGAAGACATGTTGGTTGCCGCCCTGCAATCGGGCCTCGAAGAGATGCCGGTTTTTGGAGGGTCGGCGGGCAACGGGCTGAACTTCAGGGAAACGTCGGTCCTTCACATGGGTCAGTTTCACAGCGATGCCGCCCTGATCTTGCTGCTAGAGACCGACCTCGAATTCGCCGGTCTGGGTTTTGACCACTTCCTGCCGACAGGCGAACAAATGGTCGTCACCGAAGCGCTCCCCGAAGAACGGCTTGCGCTCGAGATCAATGGCTCTCCTGCTGCCGAGGAATACGCGCGCCTCGTCGGGGTCGAGGTCGACGAACTCTCTCCTCAGGTCTTCGCGGAAAACCCGGTTCTAGTGCGCAATCACGAACTTTACCATGTGCGCGCCATTCAGGGCGTACAGGATGGGGGGGCGCTGTCTTTCCTGTCAGCCATCGACATGGGGCTGTTGCTGACTCTGGGACGCGGACAGGAAATCCTGCGCACGCTTAATGATGAACTCGATGTCAAGAGCTCGCTGGGAAAGCCACCCGATTTCATTCTTGGGTTTGACTGTTTTCTGCGCAAGCTCGAAATCGATCAGAAAGATCTGACCGGCTCGGCCTCCGAGATTTTGCGGGGGCAACGGGTGCTCGGCTTCAATACCTATGGTGAACAGCATTGTGGTGTGCATGTGAACCAGACGTTTGTTGGTGTCGCGTTCTATGAACCGAAAAAGCGGGACCTGCATTGATCAATCCCGAGGACCCGCTTGACGTTCAGGTTTCCAAACAAGCCAAGATCATCGAAGCTCTTGTGCGCCGCGCCGGACGCCAGAACGATGTGGGCAATTCCGCCTATTCCGCATTTCAGTCGGCCATCGCCCTGCAGGGGCAGATATGGGCCAAGACGCGCGATCTAGAACGCGCCTCCAACGAACTGGAACTGCTCCGGTTTGACCGGGAACAGACGCAAAAGAACCTGTCAGACGCCCTGTCTGCCATGGAGGGTGGATTTGCCCTGTTTTCCGATGGCAAGTTGCAGGTTTGCAACGATCTGTTCAGATCGCTGATGCCGGATATCACCGATCGCATTCTGCCGGGGCTGGGCCTTGCAGAGTATTATGATGCGCTCAAATCCAGCCGTCATCTGGCGGATGATGACGAGCGAATGCAACAGGATCTGACCAAGGCGGCCAGAGGGGGCGCTGAACCCGACCTGACGTCATTCGTGCTCGAATTGCATGGGGATCGCTGGTTCCAGATAAGTCAGCAGCATACGAATCTCGACAATGTCATCATCCTGCAGACCGAGATCACCGACATTGTGCGCAAGAACCGGCTGGAGAAAGATCAGCTGATCGACATGCAGGCGCATTACCTGCAATCGGCCTTTGACCACATGAGCATCGGCATCTGTACCTTCTCGCGCGCCGGCACGGTGATGATTTTCAATGACCGGTTCCGCGATCTGCTGGGCCTGCCGTTCACGCTCGTACAGAACGGAACCCGTTTTTCGCAGATCCTCGATTTCATCAGCGACAGCTATCCGGACGCCGCCAATGAACTGGCAAATACCGATGGCTGGTTGACGACTCTCCGCGAGGAAGGGCGGTTTCGGGAACGGTTGCGACACGCGGGCGGACGGGTTCTGGATTTGCACGTCCACCAGTTGCCCGACCGGGGCTTTCTTGCCGATATCAAGGATGTGACGCTGGAATCGCGAACCACCGACCTGTTGGAAAAACGGGTCGAGGAACGCACATCCGAGCTGACGCAGGCAAACCTGTTACTGACTGAACAATATGAGCAACAGGCAAAGGCTGAAGAAGAGCTGCGGCTGGCAAAAGAAGAGGCGGAGGCCGCCGTGTCATCCAAAACCCGGTTTCTCGCGGCAGCCAGCCATGATCTGCTGCAACCGATCAATGCGGCCAAGCTGTTGATCTCGACCTTGCGGGATATGGCAAAGGATACGCAGCTGAACACCATGGTCGAACGGCTGGACGGATCGTTCACGTCGATGGAGACGTTACTGCACGCGCTGCTGGATATCTCGCGCCTGGAAAGCACCGGCTCGGAGTTGAGCCCCACGGATTTCTGCCTTGGCAACCTGATCCAGGCGGTGATCGAAGATCAGCAACCCGTTGCCGCAAAAAAAGGGGTTCAACTGGATATGGTCCCCTGCACCACATGGGTGCGCAGCGATCATCGTTATCTGATGAGATCAATCCAGAACCTTGTGGTGAATGCGATCCAGTACACCGAGAAAGGGCGCGTCTTGGTCGGCTGTCGGCGGCGTGGCGATCACGTGGCGCTCGAGGTCTGGGATACCGGCATCGGGATCGCGCACAAGGATCAAAAACGCGTGTTCGAGGAATTCACCCGCGCCGAAAACGTGCCTGTGGGGTCTGGTATGGGGTTGGGCCTGTCTATCGTGGACCGTACCTGCCGGCACCTGGGGCACAAGGTCGGGGTGCGGTCAAAGCCCGGCATCGGATCGGTGTTTTCCATCGAGATGAAGATCGTGAAACACGCGCCGCGACCACCCCTTCCGGCGCTGAACGGACCTTACGAGCCGGACAGCACCATGGATTTGATCGCGCTTGTCGTCGAAAACGACCCGGACGTGCTGTTTGCCACCATCCAGAAGCTGGAAAGCTGGGGCGCAAGCGTGCTGGGCGCGCGTTCGACGCAGGAGGCGATGGAATTGGTGAGCGACATTGGCGTGGCGCCCGACATTATCCTGGCAGACTATCAGCTTGACGGCGGGGACACCGGCGTCGCAACGATCCGTGGCGTGCGCGCGCAGACCAATGCTTCGGTGCCGGCCATCATGATCACGGCGGAACGCGGCGCGCCGCTGGCGCGTCTTGGGGTCGAGGATGATTTTCTGGTGCTGACAAAGCCTGTGGACCTGTCGCGCCTGCGCCGGATGATCAATGCCAAGACGCGCGCGGGTGCATCGGACATGTTAGCGGTCACCGACAAAAGTATCGCATGACAGCACTGGCCTGTGCGGTAGGGTCATTCGGGGAGGAATTCGGAGATGCGCAAGTTCACTATCATTCTGTCGGCGATCGCGATGATTGCAGGGGCCGCTTCGGCGGCCGAAACATCGGCGCCTGAAACCTATGATCTGCTGTTCAAGAACGGCACGCTGGATGGGTTCACTCAGAAGCAACAACTGATTTACGACCGCAAGGTGCAGAACAGCATCAAGCCCGAAACCGCAGATCGCGACACCGGAAAGATCGTCATTTCCTTTGCCGATGGCCAGGTGCCGGAAGCGTTGCTGAAGTTCACCCAAGGAGACAAGTATCGCAATCTGGGCGCCTTTCCGTCCAGCGTTGGCAACCCGATGATCATGTATTTCGTCGAGACCGTTGTGCGGGACATGGCGGAATCCGCTGGCGGAAGTCCTTTCTACATCCGCAACCGGGTCAAAGAGGCGTTGATAAAACCGTCCGAGATCAGCAACGGTCAAGCGATAATCGCCGGGGAGGCGGTTGAAACCGTCGATGTCACGATGCGCCCGTTCAAGGACGATCCGAATGCCGACCGGATGCAGGGTTTCGACAATCTGGCCCTGACGGTCAGCATGTCAGATGATGCGCCCGGCTGGTATCTGGTTCTTTCGGCACATGTGCCCGGAACTGATGCGGGAGACCCGGTCTATTCGTCGATCATGACCTTCGATCGCACGGAAACGACAGAATGAACCGGATTGCGGCCGTCCTTGCGGCGGCCCTTTTGGCTGCGCCGCAAGTTGCCGCGCAATCGGTACAGGAGCGGTTGAATGATTATCCGACTGCCGCGCGGGCCGATTACGTCTTTGGCTGCATGGCGACAAATGGCCAGAGTCGCGACATACTCGAGAAATGTTCCTGCTCGATCGATGTGATTGCGTCGATCCTGCCCTATTCCAAATATGTCGAAGCCGAGACAGTGCTGTCCTTGCGTCTGACCGGCGGCGAACGCATGTCGATTTTTCGTACCGCGGCGATGGCAAATGCCATCGTTGCCGACCTGCGTCGCGCGCAGGCCGAAGCCGAGATCATCTGCTTCTGAACGGTGCCTGATCAGGTATGGCCGGCCTTGATCAATGTCTGTTCGAAGACGTTGCCTTCGGTATCGGTCGCGCGAACAAGCAGGGCCGGTGTGCCATTGTCTGAATAGCTGAACCGGAACACCGGGTTCTCGCTTATTGAGATGCCACCTTCCATGGTAAACAGCATGTCATCGCCCTGGAACACTTCCAGCGTGTCGATGAAATGCGCCGAGATGAAGAGTTGGGTAACCTGATCGCGCTGCAGTCCGGAATAGTTCGGATGCCGGATCATGATCTGCGCCTCGCGGCGCGGCGTGGATATCTGGAGCGTGTCCTCAAAGTATTTCAACCGCATCTGACCCATCGACGCCAGCGCCAGTTCCGGGTCTTTGGTCGCCGGGGCCGAGCAGCCTCCGGATGCCTTGACAAAGCGGCCGTTCATAGCCAGCCCGGCATCGGTCTTGGCAATCACGCGTACGTTGGAATACATGTTCACCCGCACCCGCACTTCCATGTCCAGCGGTGCCATTGACGGGCCAAAGTTGAGCTCAGCCGCGACCGGTGCGGGGTTTTCGTCAATCACGATGATCGCGCTTTCGATCGATGCCGTGTCGTCAAGTTGCCGGATATGAACAGGAACCGTCGCCGCATCATGCGCCCGGTACGGCGCATCGACATCAAACAGAGCTGCACCGTCCGCGATCACCTCGTCGCCAACGACATCGCCCCGGAGTTCTGCCCAGGTTTCACCGTCGTTCAACGGGTTCTTTGGGGCCGATGTCTCGGCATAGGCAGGCAAGGCCAAAGAGGCTGCCAAAACTGCGGCACATGCAAATTTCATGGCATTTCTCCAGTCAGATCACGGGCAATTGCGCCCTCATATGCCATAAAATTGGGCGAAAATATATAAGTCATTGGTATGTCTGGTTCACACTTGCGTTCCCCGGCAAGCTGAACCCCGGTGCGCAAAAGGGCTTTGAATGTTTGAGGCGATTCTCACGATCTGTCTGTTGGCTGCCGGGGAGGAGTGTCGTGACGCCCTGCTGCCGGGGTACGAAGCGGCGTCGAGAGAGGCCTGCGAGGCCGCCCTTGTGGCGCGCCCGCCAAAGAAACATCCAGCAGGTCATACAACCGGCACCCCTTGGTGCAAACCTGTCGGAGCGGCGCTGCCCTTTAAAGAGATCGCACCGGGTGTTTTCGTGCATCGTGGCCAGATTGCGGAACCTGATACGGACAATCGCGGCGATGTTTCCAATATCGGCTTTATCATTGGCAGCGACTCTGTCGCGATCATCGACACCGGCTCGGCGCGCTGGATGGGCGAGGCGATCTGGCGGGCTGTGCGCGCCCGGACCGATTTGTCAGTCAGCCATGTGATCCTGACCCATACACATCCCGACCATGTCTTTGGTGCGACCGCATTTGCAGACACCGGAGCGCAATTTGTCGGGCATGCCGCATTGGACCGGGCGCTGGCCGACCGCCAGGAGAACTATCGCGAAAGCCTTGCCTCGCTGATCGGCCCGGTTGCTTTTCTGGGTACCGAGCCCATGTCAACCGACATCACCGTCGAAGACTCTCTGCACATCGATCTTGGCGACAGGCGGATTGATCTGCGAGTCTGGCCGACCGGACACACCGGAACGGATCTGACGGTTCTGGACGAAGAGACCGGCATCCTTTTCACCGGCGATCTGATCTTTGATGAGCACATACCGGCGCTTGATGGTTCGCTGCGCGGCTGGCAGGCGGTGCTGGTCGAGATGACATCCCTGCCCGCGATCCGCATCGTACCCGGTCATGGCGGACCGGTGCTGGACTGGCCCGCGGGCGGCGTGGCGGTTGAACGCTACCTGCGCGTGCTGGCCGAGGATACCCGCGCAGCGATTGATCAAGGCCAGCGCCTGGGCGAAGCGGTTGATGCAATTGCCGCTTCCGAGGCGGAGCATTGGCAGTTGTTTGATGCCTTTAACGCACGCAATGCGACCGTCGCCTTTACCGAAATGGAATGGGACTGACCCTCAGTTCTCAGCCGCGTTCAACAGCATCTGCGCAATTGCAAACAGACGTTTTTCCAACAGGATAGGCGTTTCACAGACATAGGTCAGAGACTGCTTGCGATCCGTATAGATCCGCTCGTCCCAGTCAAGCTGCGCTTCAATCGCATCGACCTTGTCGTAGTCCGGTGGCTCGGCGGCAAGCAATCTGTCCATCTCGCCGCGTGTCGCGCCAATCTTCTCGGCCATCGCAATTTGCGACAGCGAATATTCCTCGATCCCTTTCAAGATCGTCGTCCGGGTTGCCGCCAGTCGGTCGAATGTTTTTGCAAAGACAGTCCCGAGAAGCTGCGATTCGGCTCCGTATTTTGCGGTAAAGTCACCAAGCACCGGTGCAATCTCATCCAATGCGAGACGACGCAGAGTGAACCGGCCGACAAGCTCATTCACCGCCGCCTGCTCCTGATCGGAAAGGGTGACGTCCTCAATCGGATGCGGCCACATCAACCCGACAGAGAGACGCTCGACCTTGCGCTGAATGCAAGGCCAGGTCGGGTCCGAGAAATCGGCAGCCCCGCCGGGGCCACCAAGGCAGGTGACCGCAAAGACCAGGGACAGTAACCGCTTTGATTGCATCGGTAATCCTCCTCGGCGCCCAGACTAGCGGTGCCGCCATCATGAAGTCCACCATCGCCTACACCAACCAAGGTATGAATTGGCAGGTCGCGGGCGCTCGCTCATATTCTTATGAGAATCTTATTAAGCGTCTGATGACGAAAGACCTGACCAAGGGGAAGTGAATGCGAACGCGAGCTGCGGTGGCGATGGAGGCTGGGAAGCCGCTGGAAGTTATGGAGGTTAATCTCGAAGGGCCGCGAGCCGGCGAGGTACTGGTCGAGGTCAAGGCCACCGGGCTGTGTC
>NZ_JASMWN010000017.1:0-133444 GCF_032595355.1 Sedimentitalea todarodis
CCATAGCAACAAACGGCCCACCAAGACCAACCCCGCGATTTCCCGCCTGAGCGCTTCTCCGACGCCAGGCAACGCCACGCGCTACCCAAACGTCGCTCATGGCGTCCGAGAAACCTGCATCAAACCCGCCAGCGCAAAAGCCGTGCCTCAAGACGTCCAATCGCCCAACTGGTCAGCACGCCGAGTGTGGACAGGATCACCACACCGGCAAACAATCGCTCCAGATCATAGAGCGATCCGGCCTGCAGGATATACGCGCCGATGCCGTATTCCGCGCCCAGCATCTCTGCGGCGACCAGCAGGATGATCCCGATGGCGATGGAGACGCGCAGACCGGACAGGATACCGGGCAGCGCCCCGGGCAGGACGATCTTGCGCACGATCGACAGCCAACTCAGCCCGAAACTCTGCCCCATCCGCACCAGCGTGCGGTCCACGTTGTCGACCGCGCCGTAGGTTGCCACCACCGTCGGTGTGAACGTGCCAAGCGCAATCAGGGCGTATTTGCTGCCCTCGTCGATGCCGAACCAGATCACAAACAGCGGCAGGAGCGCGATCTTCGGGATCGGGAACAGGGCTGCGACCAGCGGGATCAGCCCCGCCCTGACATAGCTGAATAGCCCGATCAGGACGCCCACGCCGATGCCCATTGAGATGCCGAGCGCCGATCCTACAAGCAAACGGCTGAGCGACGGGGCGAGATGCGTCCACAGCAACCCGGAACGCGCCAGGTCGATCAACGTTGCCGCCACATCGCTGGGGCGGGGCAGGGTCAGCGATGTGATCCACCCTGCGCGGGTGCCCCATTCGACAAACGCCAGCAGCAGCGCGAACACCACCACGCCGGCGCCCCGTTTGGTCACCGGGCGGAAGCCACCGCCGCGAAAGGGAACCGGGCGCGCGGTTTCAGGCATCCAGCAGCTCCTGATCGGCGGCCACCGCCTCGTCCTTCATCATCTGCCACAATTGGACTTGCAGCGCGTCGAGCCGTGCATCGCCGGGTGTCCGCTCCGCCAGCGGTACATCGACCTCGATCACCTCGCGCACCTGTCCGGGGCGACGGGACAGCACCGCGATCCGATGACCCAGCCGCACAGCCTCGGCGAGGTTGTGGGTGACATAGACTCCGGTAAAGGGCTGGCGTTCCCAGAGCGTAACAAGGTCTTCCATCAGCAATTCGCGGGTCTGCGCATCAAGTGCCGACAGTGGTTCATCCAGCAGCATTACCGCCGGGTTCACGGCCAGTGCCCGCGCAATCGCCACCCGCTGCTTCATGCCGCCGGAGAGCTGCCGGGGCAGCGCGTCACGAAAATCGCTCAGCTTGGTGCGGGCCAGAACATCGCTGATGATCCTATCCGCCGCTTGACTGCGAATGCCGTGATCTTCGAGCACCAACGAGATATTTCCCCCAACCGTTCGCCAGGGCAGCAGGGCGAAATCCTGAAACACATAGGTCAGCGGGTTGAGGCATCCGTCCGGCGGCGTGCCCAACTGGATCACCTGACCGGCATCCGGCCGCTCAAGCCCGCCGATCATCCGCAGCAACGTCGACTTGCCACAGCCCGACGGGCCGATCACGCAGAGGATCTCGCCGGCCGGAATGCGCAAGGATATGTCCTGCAGCACCGGCACGTCGCCATACCGGTGCGTCAGGTTTTCAACCGTCAGGTCCACGCGGGCTACATGATCTCGACATAGGATGGATCAACCAGCGTTTCGATGGTGATGCTGTCCTTGATCAACCCTTCGGATTTGAACCACCCCAACTGATCCTCGACGGACCCCATGTTCAGCGCGGCGTTCTTGTTGATCCGCATTGCCCCATTGCGAATGGAGGGCGCTGCCTTTTCGTAGGGACGATCCGTATAGACATATTTGTGGATCAGCGTGACCATCTCTTCGGCGGCCTCGTCCCCGGCGGTGTTGTCCACGAGGGCGGCGTTGAAATCGTCGGCCCCACGCGAAAATGCCCGCAGGAACGCCTCGGTGCGCGCGCGTTCATTGGCGGCATTGTCCGCCGATGTGAATACGGTCGTGACCTGGTAGTCCGGGATGTAGTCCGCAACACTGCCGATCACCTTGACCGCGTCGCCTCCGGCCAGTGCCTTGCCGATATGCGGCACGATCGTCCAGGCATCGACCTGCCCGGATTTCATTGCACCGATGATCGCGCCGACCTTTTGCAGCGGTTTGAAGCTGACGGTTGCGCCCTCGGCGCCGGCAATCTTGGAACCCATGTAGTGAAAGGACGATCCCGCCTGCGTCACTGCAAAACTCTTGCCATCCAACATCGCAGGGCTGGTCAGCCCCGCGTCGTAAGCGGCATTGCTGGCCAGGATCAGCTGCCCGTCGATACCGGGCTCTTCGCTCAGCGCGCCGCCGATCACCTTGGTTGCGCCCTTTTCGGCGAGTGAGACCAGCCCGCCGGAAATTGCCGTCACGGCATAGTCCGCATCACCCGAGGCAATCGCCACGGCCATCGGCTGTGCCGCCTGGAAAAACTTGAACTCGACGTCCAGCCCTTCCTCGGCGAAATACCCCCGCTCGAACGCCACAAAGCTGGGAGCGTGGCTGGTAAAGCGCAATGCGCCCACGTTGATCTTGGCATTGGCGAAGGCCGGGCCGCCCAGCATCGGTAGCGTCGCGGCTCCGCCGATCAGGCCAAGCGCGCTTCTGCGTGAAAAATCCGTCATCTTTGTTTTCTCCCTGTTGGTCGCGGCCTGTTCCGGCCTGTCGAACACTGCCAATGTTATCGCGCCATGTCGGGCCGAGGGCAATCCGTTGGCGCGATTTCCGGCGACAAACCCGCGATCAGTCGCGCGTCAGGGGTTTTTGCATCGCCGCGATTGCTGCTCCGGTCAGCAGCACGCCCGCTGCAACGAGCAGGCTGGTTCCGATGCTGGCGGTCTGGTCGCCAAGCCAGCCCGCCGCATAGGGTCCGATGGTCTGGGCAACGGCAAAGACCACGGTGAACAGGCTGATTGCCGCGCCCCAACTCTGCATCGGCAGATTGTGACGAATGAAGTTGGTCACGGCACCTGGCGACATGAAGACCGACGAGCCAAAGACGGTTGCCGATACCAGCAACCCCACCGGCCCCGGAATCAGCACCGGCAGGGCCGAGCCGATTGCGATACAGGTGAGGATCAGCGCCAGTGGTACGCCCGAGGTAAAGCGCGCAAATACCGGCCGCCAGACAAAGGGCGAAATGCAAAGGCACAATCCCAGCATCACCCAGACGGTTGCGATCAGCCCCGCACTGGCCTGCTGTTCTGTCATCCAGGCGGACAAGAAGGTCAGGTAAACAAAATAGCCGAGGCCAAACCCGCCGTATCCGGCAAAGAGCGACAGCATCCTGCGCACCGGCAGGCGGGTCGGGATCTGCGCTGCCTGGTTGGGGGGGCGCAACTGCCGCGCGGCCCATAGGCCAAGCGGCAGAAAGGCAACGCTCGTCAATCCGATCAGAAGCCATCCGCGCGGCCATGCTGTCGGGCCATAGGCGTCCAGCAGCAAGGGCAGAACCGCTCCCGACAGCACAATTCCCAGCCCGCCGCCAAAACCGAACAGCAAGGCGATCGCCAGCGCGTTGCGCCGGGTATCGTTCTGAAACAACTGTGCCGCCAGCGCACCGGAAGACGAGAACGACATCGCGCCGAACAACCCGGCGGCCAGACGCCACACCGTCTGCCACCACATCGCTTCGTGCAGGCCGGTCGCCAGCAGCGCCACGGCGGTGGTGACCATGCCGAATGCAAACAGGCGCGATGCGCTCAACCGCCCGATCAGCACCATGGTCAGCACCGACCCGATGATGTAGCCGAATGCGTTTGCGGTATTCAGCCATCCCGCCTGCGCATAGCTCCAGCCCATCTCGGCCTGCATCGCCGGCAGCATCAGCCCATAGGCAAAGCGCGCAAAGCTGTTGGTGACGCACATGCCAAGCGCAAGCCCCAGCAGCACAAGCCACGGACGGGCGGGGCCCTCGCTCATCCCGAGCGCGCCGCGGCAGTGTCAGAGTCCGGCATAGACCGCCTGTTCATAGGCCTGGTAGGTTTTCTGAAACCGTGGCTCCAGGAAAGGCAACGACTGCGTCATGATCACGGCTGCCAAATCCTTGGACGGATCAATCCAATAGTGAGTGTTGCACACGCCCGCCCAGCTCAGCGCCCCGGCGCTGCGCATGCCGGGGATGTCGGTTTCATTGCGCACGAAGGCAAAGCTGTGCGTGGTGCCTGCGGGCATCTCCACATCCGCGCTGACCGTTGGGGCCACGCTGTGCATGCTCTGGAAAGTCAGGCCGTTCATCTGGTCGGCGATCATCGCATCGAACGCGGCGTCCGACAGGATGCGGGTGCCATCAAGTTTTCCCCGGTTCAGCACCATGCGCAGAATCCGCAGATAGTCGGGCGCAGTCGAATAGAGCGCGTGGCCCATGCCATAGAATTCGGGATTTGCCGGTGGTGCGAGGTCAACCGGCCCGAACTGGCCATCTTCGCCGCGCATGGAGACTGCACTCAGCCGGTCGAGCAGCGCATCAGGCTCGAACGCCGTGTCCTTCATGCCCAGTGGATCAAGGATTTCGTCCTGACAGAACGCATCAATCCGACGTCCGTCAACGGCTTCGACCACCTGTCCCAGCCAGTCGATGGATGGCCCATAGCCCCAGCGGGTGCCGGGATCGGTTGTCAGCGGATACATCAACGATGTCTTCAATCCGGACAACACCGTCGGATGCCCGGTCATTTCCATGTATTTCGGCACGTCCGGGTTCCAGAATTCGTACTCCATGCCGCTGGTATGCGTCGCCAGATGCCGCAGGGTGGCCTGGGTTTTCGGAACCCGCAGGATCGGTGTGTCGCCGTCGAACCCTTCCAGCACCCTGAGATCGTTCCAGACGGGCAAGATATCGGCCACGGGTGTGTCCAAGCCTAACTTGCCGCGATCGATCAGGATCATCGCCGCCAGCGACCCGATCGCCTTGGTCATGGAGAAGATGCGAAACGCCGTGTCTTCGGCCGCCTTCAGACCTTCCCGAGCCTCTCCCGCCGCGCCGCTGAAGGTCACGCCGGCGGAATTCGCCGTCATTGCGACGGCAAAGGGGACGTCCTGTGCAGACGTGGCTTCGTCCAGAACGTTTTGCAGAATGCTCATGATATCCTCCCAGATCATCTTGCGGCCACGCTAACGTCACACATCGCCAGATGTCCATCGCCGCCTTGCATTTGCGGGGCGGGGCGGCTAGCAGGGCGGGAGCATAAACCGGGGGCCGCAATGGATGATCTGAAAGCCAAGTATCTGGGTCAAATCGCAGACGCGCCTGACGAATCCGCGCTTGAAACCATCCGCGTTGCTGCCGTCGGCAAAAAGGGCGAAGTGGCGCTGAAGATGCGCGAATTGGGCAAGATGACGCCGGAAGAGCGCCAGAGTGCCGGCCCTGCGCTCAATGCGCTCAAGGACGAGATCAACTCGGCGATTGCCGCCAAGAAAGCCGGACTTGCCGATGCCGCGCTGGATGACCGTCTGCGCACGGAATGGCTCGACGTGACGCTGCCGTCGCGTCCACGTCGTCAGGGCACCATCCATCCGATCAGCCAGGTGACCGAAGAGCTGACCGCGATCTTTGCAGAGATGGGATTTTCTGTCGCCGAAGGACCGCGTATCGATACCGACTGGTATAATTTCGACGCGCTGAACATTCCGGGCCATCACCCCGCGCGGGCAGAGATGGACACGTTCTACATGCACCGCGAAGAGGGCGACAATCGCCCGCCGCATGTGTTGCGCACCCATACCAGCCCGGTGCAGATCCGTACGATGGAAAAGCGCGGCGCGCCGCTGCGTATCATCTGCCCCGGCGGTGTCTATCGTGCCGACTACGACCAGACGCACACGCCGATGTTCCACCAGGTCGAGGGCCTCGCCATCGACAAGGACATCAGCATGGCAAATCTGAAATGGGTGCTGGAAGAGTTCTTTTCGGCCTTTTTCGAAATCGACGGTATCAAGACCCGCTTTCGCGCTTCGCATTTCCCGTTTACCGAACCCTCGGCCGAGGTCGACATCCAATGTTCCTGGGTCGACGGACAGTTGCGTATCGGTGAAGGCGATGACTGGATGGAAGTGCTTGGCAGCGGCATGGTGCATCCGCACGTCCTGCGCTCGGGCGGGGTCGATCCGGATGTCTGGCAGGGGTTTGCCTTTGGAATGGGGATCGATCGCATCGCCATGCTGAAATACGGCATCCCTGATCTGCGCGCGTTTTTTGATTCCGATCTGCGCTGGTTGCGTCACTACGGATTCGCGTCGCTGGATACCCCGACGCTGCATGGCGGTCTCAGCCGCTGAGCAATTTCCGGAGCGCTTGTCCCACCTTGATGTTGATTCGTTTCGACGACGCCGGCACCGGTCGGTGGGGTCGCGTTTGGAAGTTTGCGCAATTGATGCAGACTTTGGTCGGAGGGACGGAAACGCCACATTGGAAATCCCCGAACAACTGCGCTAGATACGGTCAAAGAAAGAACAGGAGAGCTTCATATGATCAGACCAATACTCAGCACGGCTGCGATGCTTATGGCCTTGACGGTGCCGGCCTTTGCCGAAGGCGACGCCGACAAGGGCGAGAAAGTGTTCAAGAAATGCAAAGCATGCCACGCTGTCGGCGAAGATGCCAAGAACAAGGTTGGCCCGGTGCTGAACGGTATCGTCGGTTCACCCGCAGGTGCGAACCCTGACTTCAAGTATTCCGACGCGATGACGGAGATGGCGGCCGAGGGTCTGGTCTGGGACGAAGAATCACTCACGGCGTTTCTGACCAAGCCGAAGGATTTCATGAAAGGCACCAAGATGTCTTTTGCCGGGTTGCGCAAAGAGGCGGATACCGAAAACGTCATCGCCTACCTGAGCACCTTCAACTGATTTTGCTCTGACACAGCCCTCTTCGTTTTTCATCCGGATCATCCGCGAAGGAAAACGAAAGGACTATGCACTGAATTGGAAGCGCCCTGTCATGAAGATGGCAGGGGCTTTTTTGGGAGAGCACGTCTAGGCAGGGCTATCCCAAGGCTTTGAAAAGAGACGTGATCCTTGCCGTCATGGGGCAGATACTCATGCCCCGGTCAATTGTCTTGCCGCGTTGTGCAGGGCAGATGCGATCATCGCGGGGATGCGGGAATGCGTGCCAATGGGGGGCAGGCGCAAGCCGCTGAACCCGGCCTTGTCCAGCGCTTCGGGGATGTCTTCGATGACATGGCCGCCTTCGGCAGCGAAGAACGGCAGGCAGATTGCCTGGGACGTACCAAGCTGCGCCGCATCCTTCAGAAATGGGGGTTCCTCGATATATCCGGCCCGGATGTCGGCAAATTGCATTCGCGCTGCCAGCGCTTGTGCAAATCGTTCGGTGTCGCGCGCAGAGTTCCGGCTCTTGCCCGAGCCGTGTGAGGCGACGATCAGACTGGTGTCTTTGGCAAGCCAGCCCTGTTGCGCCAGTTCCGCATCCAGATATCTGATCGCAACATCGCGCAACGCGGGATCGGTGCCCAATGGCGGCAGAATTTGCGCATTGGCACGCCCCAACCGCTTTGGCAATGTCGTGCGGGTGAACCAGCCATCGGTCATGAACAAGGGATAAACCAGGGCATCCGCGCCCGCCTGTCCTGCCGCCGTCTCCAGCGCACCGGGTTTGGCGAGTGTCGCGCTGGCAATGGTCCAGCCGGGCATCAGTGCCGCGATCCGCGCCGCCAGCCCGGCAAGGATGGTCTCGGCCGGATCCGGATCCGACGGCTGACCATGGCTGACGATGATCGCGCCGGGTGACGCGTGATTGCCGCCTATGACGGCCTCTGATGTCTTGACGCGCGTCATGGTTTGAAGGCGGCGGCGAGGTCGTCGGGCAGGTCAAATTCGAGCAAAACGCGTTCCCGACCTTGTTGCGACATCTTACGTGCGGTCTTGGTGACGATGCGCTGCATCTTTTCGGGATCCTGGGTCTCAGAGAACGGCGCAAAGTACCATTTCAGGAACACGAAACAGATGACATCCTCTAGCATTTGGACATCTTCGTTGCGCTTGATGCCTTCTTTGCGGATCATGCGACCGGCCGCATCGGCATCATCCTCAGAATAGCCCGACTGGCGCATGATCTCGCCCACGCGTTCGGCATGATGGCGTGCCAGGTCGCGACGCCAGGTCAGATATCCTTCACGCCCATGCGGGTAGTCCGCGCGTTTCAGCGTCCAGCGCTCGATATGCTGTCCGCGTGCCGCGATCTGAAGCGTCTCCGACGCATCCGGAAACAACCGCATCAGTTCTTCGGTCATGCGCTGGCCATACAGTTGCGCGGCAGGCGCCCCTTCGCTGGTGTCCGGGTCGTCTGCATTGGCGGCATCAATGGCGGCAAGGGCGGCAGCAAGATCGGTCATTGGCTCTTCCGTGGGATTGTGGATCGCTGACCGCAAGGGTGCAGCGCATCGCGCGGGCATTCAAGAGGCGTTCGGGTTCAAGGCGACGCGCTATACCATTTCCTCGGGAATGCCGGGGAGCGTATGGCCAAATCGCCGGGCCGGGCGCGACGCATATGGCAGGATAAATCCGGTTCGCTCTTCCGGCTCGACTCTGGCATTGGCCTGTGCCCTGAGCCGCCACGCGGCAACCGCATTCACGGGATCAAGGCAGTCTTCGCCTGCATCAGGCCCCAACCACTGGCTGGCGCATCGCACCCAGAGTTCGCGGATACGTTCCTGATCTGTCAGGCAAATTCCCGCCTCGGTGTCCCATTTTAAGCTGCGTCCGTTAAGGTTGGCCGATGACACCACCGCAATGTCGTCGTCGAAAATCGACACCTTGGAGTGCACATAGATGATCGGCGCCCCGTATAGCGACGCGCGCCCGCCCGACGCGTCCTTGCGGGTCTGTGCGGGCGACCCGATGAATACCCGGTCGCCGAAGGCCTCGGTGATCAGCCGGACAGACTTGGCTTGGATGTACTCTCCGTATTTCGCCACGCTGCTCGGATTGTGGTCGAAGGCGACTTCTTCGGGGGCAGCGGGCAAGATCAGGATCAATCCCAATTCCGGGTTGTTGCGAGCGCGCCGGGCAAGCTGCCGGGCCAGACCCGTATCACGGAAGTATTGAGTTTCCAGATAGATCAGCCGCTTTGCAGTCGCAGTTCTCTTGGCATGGGTCTCTGCAATCTCGCGCAGGACCGTCTTTGGCGACATCCGGGCAAACGACCAGCGGCGCTTGCGCGAAATCGTCCTCAGAATGCCGGTCAGGTCTGGCGGCGCTGCACCATGGGTGACGGCCTCAAAGGACTGCAGGTGGCGCAGCGCCGCCTCGGCCGCCGGGCCTCGCATGCGGATCTGCACATCATGCCAGGTGTCATCCGCCGGGCGATCATGGTCGGGGCCGTCATACCGGCGCTCGTTAAGATCAAGCCCGCCGATATAGAGCGTCTCGCGGTCGAACACCGCCAGTTTCTGGTGATGCGTTGCGGGGTGCAGCTGCGGGATTGGCCAGACCCGCGCGACGAGTCGCGCCGCCTTGGCCTTGATCCGGGTTCGCAGGCGAGGCGCTTCGCGCAGGTAGTTGTCCTGATGAGGCAGGGGCAGGTCGCTCAGCCGCGCGGCGATTCGGTTCTGTTCAAGACACGCACGAGGCCACAGGAGCAGCCGGGGCAACCATCCAAGTTGCGCGGGATGCATGACAGCGCGCGCCTTCAGAAGATCCGGCCGCCCCGAAAGATCACCGGCGGCATGCAGAGCCCGGATCGCCGACCATGTGCCCCGATGCGC
This sequence comes from Sedimentitalea todarodis, assembly GCF_032595355.1. Lineage (NCBI taxonomy): Bacteria > Pseudomonadati > Pseudomonadota > Alphaproteobacteria > Rhodobacterales > Paracoccaceae > Sedimentitalea > Sedimentitalea todarodis. Next base: position 9,789 of record NZ_JASMWN010000017.1, read on the forward strand.
ATCCGGAAGCGCAACAGGGTCAAAATCGCTGATGGTCAGACGGATCCGAATACCCCGCCGCAACAGGTGTTCGATCAGATCAACCCAGGTCTCACCGATCGCGCGCGCCTCGGGGCTGCGCAACCGCGTCCAGGGATCGAAGACACGGAAACTCATCATGATTTCGGACTGTGCCGCAAGACAGAGTCTTTCAAACTCGGGATAGGCTTCCTGCGCTGTGACCAGGATCTTGAAATCTTGCGAACTGTTCGTATCACTCTTGACTGACATTGACTGATTGCCCTGTTTCGACGCTCGCTCCGCACCTTTGCATATCGTCTCGATCCTAACCTCGGCTTTCCCGTGCGGCAGGTCGAATTTGGTGGTTTTCCAAGCCACGCTACAAATCGTACGAATTGAAAGGCCCGCGCAAGCGGGTTGAGCGGGATTCCGCTCTTTGAGGAGACCGGAACGAAGCGCATTCATATGAGCGCCGCTGCAGGTTGACGCGAGACGGCAAGTTTGTTGCGCGGTGAACGGAACAATTGCCGTGGTCGCGGGTTCATGTTTTGAATGAGACCTGAAAAGGAGATGTTTCATGGCAACAACGACATCCAGTGGATCCCGCAAAGCCCCTACGGTCGGTGATCTGGCAAAGCAGATCGAAACACTCCAGAAAGACATCGGAGAGCTTACCGGTCTGATGGCAGAGATGGGCAAGGCGCAGGCAGCACGGTTGAGTGACGAGGCCGAGGCAAAGGCGCAGAAGCTCCGCGACAAAGGCGAGGGCGCCGCAACCGCCGCGCAAGAGCAGATGGAAGATCTGCAAGCGCAAGCGAACGAATTTATCCGAACACAGCCGGCAACGGCTCTGGGCATTGCCGCAGGGCTTGGATTCCTGTTCGGTCTTCTGATGACGCGCCGCTAAAATGCTGGCGGAACAACTGAAAAAGGCGGCGGCGCGTGCAGCCCTGAAAACGGCGATGCTCAGTGGTGGCGCCGTCTGTGTTCTTGTCGGCATCGGGTTCCTGACAATGGCGCTGTGGATGTATCTGACGGTGCTTTATGGTGCGATCCTCGCATCGCTGATCGTTGGCATGGCTTACCTCGGCGTGGGGTTGATCGTCATGGGATTCAGCGTCGCGAAGCCAACGCATGAGCCCGCCGCAAACGCCAAACCCCGGCCCGATGAGGCACCCATGGACACAAGCGATGCCCCGCCGTTGGTTCAGGCCTTTCTCTATGGCATGCAGGCGGGGATGAAGGCGCGCAGATCCTGATTTCACCGAGGGTGAGGCCCTTGGTCTGCCGATTTGCACCCAAACGGGTCAATCAAACGTTCCGGCAACGCGGCCCAACAGCATGAAGGCGCGGGCGGTGCGGGTCTCGCTGAGTGTGGATATGTCGGCATCACTTGCGTCGCCCTCGAACGCGGCGAACATGCGGTCGAACAGGCGCAGGAAGTGGTGCGCCGCATCGCGAAAGATCGGGTCCTGTTTCATCCGGCCTGCGGTCAGGGCGAGCGAAGTTCTGTCATGCACGCCGCCCAGAGCGGCCACTTCGCGCCCACGCGTTCCTTGTGCGAATTTTCGCCAGACATCCGGGCGCGCCATGTCCGGGCTCAGGTCATCCATATAGATGCCTTCCTGACTCAGCAGCGTCAGTACATCCTGGCTGGCCTGGATCAATTGTGCCGCCTGCCGGTCTCGCAGGGCACGGCGCATTGCGTCAAATCCGGCCTTGTCTTCGGCGTTCTCGGGAAAATTCAGAGCGCGGATGAAGTACTCGGCGGCGAGCGGCGGCGACAGGGCCTCGGCGGGGGTTCCCAGTGCGAGCGCACCCTGGTCCGTCGGGGGCGGCGCTGCGCTGGCGGGTGCGGCGCTTGGTTCTGCGGCGGGTTGGGTGCGCTGTGTGGACAGCGCTGCCAGCATTGCTTCGGTTCTTTTGGTGGCGGCGGCGACGTCGTCGAGGCGTTTGGACAAGGCCGTATCCTTGGAAGATTGACCTTTCTGCGCCTGCGTGACGTAGGCCTGCCTCAGCCCGTCCAAAGTTGCATGAAGCCGCTGGCTTTCCTCGCGCAGGGCCCGATTCGACCGCGCAACTGCGGCGGCAGCCCAGATCATGCCGACTGGCAGGAAGACGGTCATCAGCGTCGAGAGAATCCCCAACCTTGCAGAGCCGGCGCGCTCTTCGGCAGGGATCACGAGAAAGAACCCCAGCGACGCGGCCAGCCAGAGCACCGAAAACGCGATGGCCGCAATATCGGTGCCGGTCATGCTCTCGCTGCCGGGTCTGTTGAACGTCCCGAGCGACCGGGTCGGGGCCGAATCGGAATCGCGAGGGGTCTCGGACATGGTGCGCTCCGTCAGGAATAGTCGATGCTCACCACTTCATAGGAGCGTTCGCCGCCGGGTGTGCGGACCTCGACGCTGTCACCCTCTTCCTTGCCGATCAGAGCGCGTGCAATCGGAGATTTGACGTTCAGAAGGCCCTTTTCGACATTGGCTTCGTACTCGCCAACGATCTGCCAGGTTTTCTCTTCGTCGGTATCTTCGTCGACAAGCGTCACCCTGGCACCGAACTTGATCGCGCCGGACAACTTGGCAGGATTGATCACGTCGGCAAGGCTGAGCACGCCTTCGAGCTCCTTGACCCGGCCTTCGATAAAGGACTGCTTTTCACGCGCGGAGTGATATTCGGCATTCTCCGAAAGATCGCCGTGCTCCCGCGCCTCGGCGATGGCCTTGATGATGGCGGGCCGCTCGACGGATTTAAGCTGCTTCAACTCGGTTTCCAGCGCAGAGTGACCTGCCGGGGTCATCGGAATTTTTTCCATAGGTGTCGATCCGCTCAAAATGAGACGCCCCGCCGTATGAAACGCCGGGACGGTAGATTAGGTCAGCCCTTACCTGACCCAATCACGCAGCAGATTGCAAGAGGCAGGATGTCGCCCGGCACGCGGGTTTCGGCTCAGAGCGGGCAAAATTTGCTTTCTACGATGTGCCGCAGAATGTCTTCCGGCGCGAACGCGGCACCAGGTCTGCACGGATCGGGATCGCCTAGCCGTATTGAACGATCTCGAATTCGATATTGTCGTGATCGAGGAAATAGAACCGATGCCCCGGCTCATAGTCGGCATGGTTCATCGGTGTGAAGCCCGCCTTGGCGACATCGCGCTCCATCGCGGCGATGTCATCCACGACCACAGCGATATGATTGAGTCCGCCGACGGTCTGATAGTTGTCATCTGAGGGTTTCGCAGGGGATCCCGGCGTGTAGAGCGCGAGATAATGCGTATTTGTTCCTACATGCACCGTGCGCCCGCTCTGCATGGCCGCGCCGGACCAACGCACATGCCAGCAGAACAGATCGCACATCCAGGCGGCGGTTGCGTCGGGGTCGCTGACGGTGAGGTTCGTGTGTTCGAGCATTGCAGGCATGTCTTGTCCTTTTCATGTGTTGATTTCCTTCATCGTAATTCCTAAACCTAACTTTAGGTCAATATATTTCTTGAAGGCGTGAAATGGCTGTTTCTCAGGGGCTTTCCATCGGCGCGCTTGCGGATCGGACGGGGTTGGCCGTGTCGGCCATCCGATATTACGAATCGCAGGGCCTGATTGCGCCCTGGCGCAACAGCGGCGGACAGCGGCGATTTCATCGCGCAGACATCCGCCGGCTGAGCTTTGTCATGATCGCCCAGCAATTCGGGTTCGCGTTGCCGGAAATTCGCGAGTTGTTGGCGGGGCTACCGGGCAAGCGCACGCCGACACCGGCGGACTGGACCCGTATCAGCGAGACCTTCCGCAACCGTCTGGATGTGCGCATTGATACCTTGCAGAAACTTCGCGACAATCTGGATGGCTGCATCGGCTGCGGATGTCTCTCGTTGCCAAAATGCAAACTCTATAATCCCGACGACCGGGCGCGCCAGCGGGGCAGTGGGCCACGCTATCTCATGGGCGATGTGCCGGATCAGTCGGGTTGAGGCCGAATCGCGCATTCATTCACCCGGAGAACGGATTGCTCCTCATGAGGAGAGTGGGGAAACTTCCCGCAATCCTAGGCTGATATGATATTGTCATCTTCAGGCGACTGGAAGATCGGCAGCCAGAACCGGCCCCTGTCCCCACATATTGATTTGATGATCGGGAGGATATCATGACGAAACTGATGGTGAATGGAGTGGCGCGGGAGTTTGACGGCGACGACAGCATGCCCTTGTTGTGGGCATTGCGAGACTCGCTGGAACTGCCAGGCACCAAATACGGATGCGGGGCGGGCCTATGCGGGGCCTGTACCGTGCATGTGGATGGCAAGGCGGTACGGGCGTGCCAGGCCAGCGTCAGTGATGTCGACGGCAAATCCGTCACCACGATCGAAGGGCTTGACCCGGAGGGAGAGCATCGCGTGCAGCAGGCCTGGCGCGAGTTGAACGTGCCGCAATGCGGATTCTGCCAGACCGGGCAGATCATGCAGGCGGCCGCCCTGCTCGAGGAAAACCCGAAACCCAGCGATGATGAAATTCTTACGGCGATGGCCGGAAACGTCTGCCGCTGTGGCTGTTATCAACGCATCGTGCAGGCCGTGCGCCTTGCCAGCACGGGGAGCTGAACCATGTTGAAATATCTGGAAGAACTTGATCTGCAGCCGGTCGGGCTCGCTGTGAGCAAACTGTCGCGTCGTGCATTTCTGGGCACGGGTGCCACCTTTGCATTGGGCGTCTTTGCCACTCGTGGCGAAGCGTTTCCCAAATGGCCTACCGGTGGCGAACAGATGCCGAACGGGTTGCGCGACGATCCGTTGATCTTTGTCAGTATTGATCCCGATGGCACCGTGACGCTGGTGGCGCACCGGTCAGAGATGGGCACGGGCAGCCGAACATCGCTGCCGATGGTGATGGCCGATGAGATGGAGGCCGACTGGTCCCGCGTGCGCATCGTTCAGGCAGAAGGGGACGAACCGAAATACGGCAACCAGGACACCGACGGATCGCGCAGCATGCGGCACCACATTCAGGCCGCGCGCAAGATCGGCGGATCTGTACGCCACATGATGCAGGCCGCAGCCGGGCAGGAATGGGGCGTACCGGCAGAGGAAGTCGTGGTCGAAAACCACGCAGCGCGGCATGGCGACAAGACGCTCGGCTTTGGAGAACTGGCCGAGGTCGCGATGGCGCTGCCGGTGCCGCAGCACGACCAGATTGCCTATAAATCCGAGGATCAGTTCCGGTATGTCGGCAAGGGCGAAGTCCAGATCACCGACCTGCATGATATCACCACCGGCAAGGCGGTTTACGGGGCCGATGTCACGGTGGATGGGATGCTCTATGCCGTGGCGGCCAGACCGCCCGTGGTTGGGGGCAAGGTGCTCACATTTGACGCGACCGAGGCAATGGCGGTGCCCGGCGTGATCGGCGTGTACGAATTGCCTCATTCGATTCCACCTGCGGGTTTCGCGCCGCTTGGTGGTGTTGCGGTGGTGGCCGAAAACACCTGGGCGGCCTTGCAGGCGCGAGACAGACTAAAGATTGATTGGGAGGATGGCCCGCATGGCGGCTATAGTTCCGGTCCCTTCATGGAGGCGATGAAGGCCACGGCGCAGGATAAGGGCAACGTGCTGCGCACGCGGGGAGAGCCTGCCGGGGCGTTTTCCAATGCGTCGAGGACGTTCGGACAGACCTATACTCAGGACCACATGGCGCATATCCCGATGGAGCCGCCCGTGGCCTTGGCCTCGGTCACCGAGAATGGCGTCGAAATCTGGGCGCCGGTGCAAAGCCCCTACACCACGCGCACTGACGTCGCGAAGGCACTGGAGGTGGACCCGGCCAACGTACGGGTAAACGTCACCTTACTCGGCGGAGGGTTCGGGCGAAAATCCAAGGCGGATTTCGTGACCGAAGCGGCGCTGCTGAGCCGGGAGGCCGGCGCACCGGTCAGAATGCAATGGACGCGTGAGGACGACATCCGCCATTGTTACTACCACACCACTTCGGCAGAGCGGATCGAGGTCGCACTGGATGACGCAGGTACGGTGACCGGGTGGCGACATAACTCGGTCGCACCTTCGATTCTGTCGACCTTTGCGCCGGATGGCGGCCACCAGTTCCACATCGAGAGCGGGATGGGGCATCTGGACATGCCGTTTGATATTGCCAACGTCAGCATCGAAAACGGCGAGGCCTTTGCGCATACCCGCATCGGCTGGTTCCGGTCGGTCTCCAACATCCCGCGGGCCTGGGCGATTGGTTCCTTTGTTGGCGATCTGGCCGCCGAACTGGGCAAGGACCAGCGCGAGATGTGGCTGGAACTGATCGGAGCGCCGCGCACGGTCGATCTTGCCGCCGAAGGCTATCCCGAGAACTTCTGGAACTACGGAGAGCCTTTGGCCGAATTTCCCATCGAAACCGGTCGCTTGGCAAACGTTCTGAATGTCGCGGCGGATGGAATTGGCTACGGAAAGGACCTGCCGGATGGCGAGGCGATCGGACTGGCCGTGCATCGCAGTTTCGTATCCTACGTGGCCTGTGCCGCGCATGTGAAGGTGCAGGACGGCAAAATCAGCATTCCAGAGATGCATCTGGCCATCGACTGCGGGTATGCGGCAAACCCCGAACGGATCCGGAGCCAGATGGAAGGGGCATCGGTCATGGGGATGACCGTGGCGTTGAATTCATCGATCACGTTCGAAAACGGTGCTGTCGAGCAAAGCAACTATAACGACTATGATGTTGTTCGCTCTGACAACTTCCCCGGATCGGTGGTGACCCACATCATCGACCATCCGTTCAGCGTGCATGCGACGGGTGTCGGAGAACCAGGCGTGCCGCCGGTCGCCCCTGCCATCGCGAACGGTCTGTTTCTGGCAACCGGTCAGCGCAAGCGCGCCCTGCCAATGGGCGCAAACGTCTGACACAGCATAGTGCGGGCGGTTCTCGCGACCGCCCGCACGCGCCTTGACACTCTTCACAATAGCCTGCCGTGATTTGACGTGGTGTTGCGATTGACGCAAGGCCCTGCCAAAAGGTATCAGCCCCGAAATTATGTTGCGCCCTGAACGGGCCACACTCACCGCAAGCCAAGGAGCGCCCTCAAATGGCCGAGATTGAACGCGAAGCGATGGAATACGATGTTGTGATCGTCGGAGCCGGACCTGCCGGGTTGTCCGCGGCGATCAGGCTGAAACAGCTGGATGCGGATATCAACGTCGTTGTGCTCGAAAAGGGCAGCGAAGTCGGCGCGCACATTCTGTCAGGTGCGGTGCTTGATCCCTGCGGTCTGGATGCGCTGATCCCGGATTGGAAGGAAAAGGGCGCGCCGCTCAACGTGCCGGTGCGCCACGACAATTTCTATATGCTGGGCGAAGCCGGCCAACTGCGGGTGCCGAACTGGCCGATGCCGCCCCTGATGAGCAATCATGGCAACTACATTGTCAGCATGGGCAATGTCTGCCGCTGGATGGCCGAGCAGGCCGAGGAACTGGGCGTCGAGATTTTCCCCGGCATGGCCTGTTCGGAACTGGTGTTTGACGACAAGGGCGGCGTCAAGGGCGTGGTCGCAGGCGAATTCGGCAAAGAGGCAGATGGCAGCCACGGACCGAATTATGAGCCCGGCATGGAACTGCACGGCAAATACGTATTCCTGTCCGAAGGCGTACGCGGATCGCTGTCCAAGGAAGTGATCGCCAAATACGACCTCAGCCAGGGCCACGAGCCGCAGAAATTCGGCCTTGGCATGAAGGAAATCTGGGAAATCGACCCGGCCAAGCACAAGGAAGGCACCGTGACCCACACGATGGGCTGGCCTCTGGGGGGCAACGCCGGTGGTGGGTCGTTCATCTATCATCTCGAAAACAATCAGGTCTACGTCGGCTTTGTGGTGCATCTGAACTACAAGAACCCGCATGTATTCCCCTACATGGAATTCCAGCGATTCAAGCATCATCCGATGGTGGCCGACCTGCTGAAAGGCGGCAAGCGCGTGGCCTATGGCGCACGGGCGATTTCCGAAGGGGGCTATCAGTCGATGCCCAAGATGATTGCGCCGGGCGTGGCGCTGCTCGGATGTTCGGTTGGCATGGTCAACGTCCCGCGCATCAAGGGCAATCATAACGCCATGCTGTCGGGCAAGGCGGCGGCCGAAGCGGCGCATGCGGCGATTGCGGCGGGCCGCTCGGGGGATGAGCTGACCGACTATGAGACCGATGTGCGCGGCGGAGCCATCGGCAAGGATCTCAAGAAGGTGCGCAACGTCAAACCGTTCTGGTCAAAATGGGGGCTTATCCCATCTCTGGTTGTTGGCGGTTTTGACATGTGGACGAACACGTTGGGCTTTTCGCTGTTCGGCACGCAGAAGCATGGCAAGACCGATGCCGCCGCGACCGAGCCGGCCAGCAAGCACAAGCCGATCGACTATCCCAAGCCGGACGGAACGCTGTCGTTCGATCGTCTGACCAATGTGGCGTTTTCCTTTACCAATCACGAGGAAAGCCAGCCCGCCCATTTGCGGCTGACTGACCCGGACGTGCCGGTCAAGGTCAACCTGCCCGACTACGCGGGCCCTGCGGCACGGTATTGCCCGGCCGGTGTCTACGAGTTTGTCAGTGAAGAGGGCAAGGACACGCGGTTTGTGATCAACTTCCAGAACTGTGTGCATTGCAAGACCTGCGACATCAAGGACCCCAGCCAGAACATCACCTGGGTGACACCGCAGGGCGGGGACGGACCGAATTACCCCAATATGTAGCCGGGTTCCTGGCAACAGTCGGCGGTAGACCGCATGTTTCGTCGCGGAATTGCCCAATTTGAGGGAGAATGGCGGGATAGATCCTGTTGCGCCATTGCTTCGGCCCCGCAGGAGGCCTAATTTGTCGCTCAGTTGAACCGACGAGGCAGGTCCCTTGACACATTCTTTTCTACGCGGCGTGGCGCTCGCAGCGGCCATGCTTGCAATCGGCGCACCTATTGCTGCGCAGGCAGACTCGTCTGCAGGAGCCTATCTTGCTGGTCGCCATGCGCTGATCTCCAGCGACTTTGATCAGGCCGCCGCCTATTACACGCGCGCCCTGACGCGGGATCGCCAGAACCCCAACCTGATGGAACAGGTGGTTCTGTCACAACTGGCGCTCGGTCGGATCGACAAGGCGCTGCCGGTTGCCAAACATATGGAAAAGTTGGGCTTGCGAAGCCAGGTGGCACATCTGGTTGTCATCACCGACCTGATCGCGAACGCCCGCTATGACGCACTTCTGGCACGCGATCCGGAAACCCTCGGCAGCGGTCCGTTGGTGGACGGGCTGGTCACGGGCTGGGCGCATATGGGGGCCGGATCGGTCGCCAAGGCGCTGGAACAGTTCGACGTTGTCTCTGAAGAAAAGGGTCTGCGCAGCTTTGCCCTCTATCACAAGGCACTGGCGCTCGCATCCGTGGGCGATTTCGAAGGTGCCGAGGCGATTTTTGCGGATGAGAGCACCGGTCTTTCGATCCTGTCGCGCGGGGCCGCAATCGCGCGGGCGCAAATCCTGTCGCAGCTTGAACGCAACGAGGACGCGAGCGCATTTCTTGAGAACGCCTTTGGCACGACGCTCGATCCGGGGTTGCAGGATGTGGCCGACAGGCTCGCGGCGGGCGAGCAGTTGCCCTTCACGCAGGTCACATCGGTTCGCGACGGAATGGCCGAAGTGTTTTTCTCGATCGGGCAGGCCCTGCACGGCGAAGCCTCCGACGACTATGTGCTGGTCTATGTTAGAACCGCATCCTACCTGCGCCCGGAGCATGTCGACTCGCTGTTGCTCAGCGCTCAGTTGCTGGATGCGCTCGGCCAATATGATCTGGCGGTCGCCACCTACAAACAGATCCCGTCGGATAGCCCGGACTATCACGCCGCCGAAATGGGCCGCGCCGAAGCGTTGCGGCGCGCGGCAAAACCGGATGCGGCAATCGAGGTTCTGGAGCGTCTGGCAACGGATCATCCAACGCTGGCACCGGTCTATTCCGCATTGGGCGATTTGCAGCGGCAACAAGAACAATACGCCGAGGCCATCAAGGCCTATGACAGCGCGCTTGAATACTCCGACGAAGGCTCTCCGGCACGGTGGTTCCTTTTTTATGCACGGGGCATCAGCCACGAACGGTTGAAGCAATGGGAAAATGCCGAGGCTGATTTCCGCAGCGCCCTGAAAATCAACCCGGATCAACCACAGGTCCTGAACTATCTCGGCTATTCGCTGGTCGAGCGCAAATCCAACCTGGACGAGGCGCTTGGCATGATCGAACGGGCCGTCGCGGCGCGTCCGGACAGCGGCTATATCGTAGATAGCCTCGGCTGGGTTCTGTTCCGTCTGGGTCGCTACGAAGAGGCGGTCGGGCATATGGAAACCGCCGTGGAACTGATGCCTGTGGACGCGGTGGTCAACGATCATCTGGGTGATGTGTATTGGGCGGTTGGAAGGTTCCGGGAGGCGGAATTCCAGTGGAAACGCGCCATGTCCTTTATCGATCCCGAAGACACGGACAGCGAGGCCGATCCGGATCGCATTCGCCGCAAGCTCGAAATCGGGTTGGATCAGGTTCTTGTCGAGGAAGGATCGGACCCGCTGAAGGTCGTCAATGACGAAGGCTAAGGCGCTTGCCCGGGCCAAGATCAACCTCACTCTCCACGTCACCGGACAGCGGCAAGACGGTTATCACCTGCTGGATTCGCTGGTGGTGTTCGCAGACTATGGTGACACGGTTTCGGTACACGAAGCAGAAGGTTTGACCCTGCGTATCTCGGGCCCGAAGGCGGCGGGGCTGCCGGGTGGCGAAGATAATCTGGTGCTGTGCGCGGCGCGGTTGGCCGGGGTGTCCGATGCCTTGATCACGCTCGATAAACACTTGCCGGCCGCAGCGGGAATCGGTGGTGGGTCGGCAGATGCCGCCGCGACCTTGCGGGCTCTTTGCATCAGTCACGGTGCGGCGATCCCGACACCGGAACAGATACTGGAACTGGGCGCGGATGTGCCGATCTGCCTCGCGGGCAAAAGCCTGCGCATGGGCGGTATCGGGGAGCGCATTGATCCGGTCCCGGCAATTCCGCCGCTGCCTGCCATCCTGGTCAACCCTGGCCTGGCGGTGCATACACCGGATGTGTTTCGCGCCCTGACGTTCAGGAATGGCACGCCGATGCCGGATGTTCCTGCATTTTCCAGCGTCGCAGACTGCGCCAAATGGCTGGCACAACAGCGCAATGATCTGGAAGGCCCCGCGATGCAGCTCTGTCCGTCGATTGGGGACTGTCTTGCGGCGTTGCGCGACCAGAATGCGGTTTTTGCCCGGATGAGCGGGTCGGGGGCAACTTGCTTTGGCCTGTTCAAGACACCTGGCGCAGCCAGGGCCGAATGCCACGCATTGCGCCGCGCGCACCCTGAGTGGTGGGTACAGGCAGTCATATTGGGCGGCGAGGCCCCAGAGGGTCAGAGCAGACGCGACACCACGTAGTCAGAGAGATCGTCAAGCATTCGGCGGATTGGATGATCGGGAAGCCGTGTCAGCGCGGCGCGCGCCTTGTCTGTCCATGCGACAGCGTCAGCGCGGGTCTCTTCCAGCGTGTCGTACTTGGCCATCAGAGACAGGGCCGTGTCCAGATCGCCCTCTGACTGCTGGCCCTTTTCGATCGTGCGAACCCAAAAGGCACGCTCTTCCGGCGTGGCGCGGGCCACCGACTTGATCACCGGCAGGGTCAGTTTGCGCTCGCGAAAATCGTCTCCGACATTCTTGCCGGTCGCCGCGCTGTCGCCCTGGTAGTCCAACAGGTCATCGGCAATCTGAAACGCGATCCCCAGGGCATCGCCATAGTCGTACAACGCCTGGATCTGCTCTGCCGGTGCGCCGGCGATGACGCCGCCCACCTCGGTTGCCGCCGAGAACAGCGCCGCGGTCTTGCCGCGCACGATCTTGAGGTAGATCTCTTCGTCGGTTGCAAGGTTTTGCGCGGCCGTCAGTTGCAGAACCTCGCCTTCGGCAATGGTGGCCGCGGCATTGGCCAGAATATCGAGCACCCGAAGGGAGCCGGTCTCGACCATCAATTGAAAGCTGCGGGCAAACAGGTAGTCCCCGACCAGCACGCTGGACTTGTTGTCCCAGAGCAGGTTGGCCGTTGGCCGTCCGCGCCGCTGACCGCTTTCGTCGACCACGTCATCGTGCAGCAACGTGGCGGTGTGGATGAATTCGACCGTGGCGGCGAGGTGGATATGATACGGGCCGTCATAGCCGCACATCCGAGCCGCAGCGAGGGTCAGCATGGGCCGCAACCGCTTGCCTCCGGCCTCGACCAGATGCGCGGTAACCTCGGGGATACGAGGTGCGTGTTCCGACGCCATACGGGCGCGGATCAACGTATTTGCGGCGGCAAGATCCTCCGTAAGGGTTGCCGCCAGACGTTCATGCGGTTTGGTCGCGGTGTTGATGTTCATCACACTCCTGCTTCAAGGCTCGACATTCATCGCTCCCTGGCCTTACATCCTGCGTCATGAAGGAACTTTTGCGCAGCACCGACCCGACCGTCATGGCCTTTGCGTCCGCCCTTCTTCAGGGCGAGGATATAGACTGCTTTCAGATGGACGTAAACATGAGCATCCTCGAAGGCGGCATCGGTATCTTTCCCCGCAGGATGATGGTGCGCAGCGAGGATTATGACCGAGCGGCACGGGTCATGCGCGACAACGAAATCCCGATGGACAAATGAGCGCTGAGGCGATTGATGACCTGACGCGGGATGCGTTTCTGGGCGGTCGCCTGCATCTGTTTCAGCCGCGCAATGGCTATCGTGCGGGCGTGGATCCCGTTCTGCTGGCGGCCACGGTCAATGCGCGACCTGGACAGGCTGTGCTCGATCTGGGCTGCGGGGCAGGGGCTGCGGCGCTGTGTCTGGCGACGCGCGTGCCGGGGCTCGAACTGTGGGGTGTGGAATTGCAGCCGCTCTACGCCGACCTTGCGCAGGGAAACGGACTTGAAAACGGTGTTGCGTTCAATGTTGTGGCGTCCGACCTGAACGCGCTGCCCGAACCGGTGCGCAGCGCACGCTTTGACCATGTCATCGCGAACCCTCCCTATTACAGTCCCGGTGCGCACAGCGTGGCGCAGAATGCAGGGCGTGGCGTGGCGCTGAGCGAATCAGATACACCGCTGGAGGATTGGCTCGCGGTTGCGGCGCGCCGGCTGGCCCCGCGGGGCTATCTGCACATGATCCAGCGCGCGGATCGTCTGCCCGACATGCTGGCCGGGTGCGTGGGCAGGCTCGGCTCGGTCGAGGTGCTGCCCCTGAGCGCTCGTGAGGGTAGGGCACCCGGCATGGTCATCCTGCGCGCCCGCAAGGACGGGCGCGCGCCATTTCGCCTTCATGCGCCCTGCCTGATGCACGTTGGCACGCGCCACGAGCGCGACGCAGACAGCTATTCCGCTGCGGTCTCCGCGATCCTGCGCGATGGGCAGGCGTTGGAGTGGCCGGACGGCTGAGCATGAACCGCACAGCGGCTGCCGGTTATGACAAACTAATACAGTTCGTTGCGCATGCGGCGTGACAGATCGCAAAGAATATGCTCAAATCATCGTGCAACTTACTCAGAGGAGGACCGCCATGAGCTTGAGCTCGCACCTGATCGAACTGAAAAAGAAGCACCAGCACCTGAGTAGCGAAGTCGAAGAAGCGCAGCGTGCACCCGGTGTTGATGGGCTTCACGTGGCGGAACTGAAGAAACAAAAATTAAGACTGAAAGAAGAGATCGAGCGTCTGTCGACCTAGACACTCTTCTCATCAGCCGAATGCACAGTGCATTCGAATCTGATTCTGGGCGTGGCACTTTGGCCGCGCCCTTTTTCGTTGCGGCGTTGCGGCTGTCCTATGCCGGCGGAACATCCTTGGCTGCGACAAGTTGAAGGCCTTCAGAGATGTTTGCGGTTTTTTCGATTTCAGACCATATCCATTTGCGAAACGCCTTGATGTGAGGCCGTTCCTGCAAACCCTCGGGGCACAGGAAGCGAAATTGAGCATCAAGCGTGAGTGCCAGCCGATAAGGTGCCACCAGCCGGCACTCATCCAGGTCTTTCACCACCAGCGCCCGTCGCCCCAGAACCACTCCAGCACCGGCGAGCGCTGCATCTATGGCGTGATCGGCCTGCGAAAACTGCACACCATGGTGGGGAACGAAATCCATGCCCGCCGCCCTGAACCAGGCGGCCCAATCACATTTCGTGTCCAGAAAATCAAGCGAGTCGTCGAACAGCAGAGGCGCGCTGCTCAGATCGTCGGGTGTGGGGTATCTTTTGGCGAGTTCTGGCGTCATGACCGGTGTCAGCCATTCAACCGCCAGCGGTTCGGCAAACAGGCCCGGATCCGGACCAAGCCCAAAGCGAATCGCCACGTCGATTTCGTCACGCTCGAAATCCATGATCCGCAGACCCGCAGAGAACCGCAGATCGATGTCAGGATGGGCGCGGGCAAAATCGTAGAAACGGGGGGCCAGCCATTTCGCAGTAAAGGCCGGCCCCGCAGTAACCGTCAGGGTTCGGTTGTCCCGCAGTCTACGGGTCTGGAGCCATGCGGCGCTCAGGGTCTGGAACCCTTCGGCGGCACCGGGCGCGAGGATACGACCGGCCGCAGTCAGTTCCACAGCACGGTTGAGGCGCCGGAACAGGGGTTGGCCCAGATGATCCTCGAGTGATTTGATTTGAAACGAGAGGGCGGCAGGGGTGACGTTCAATTCACCGGCCGCGCGGGCGAAAGACATATGCCGTGCAGCGGCATCAAAGGCCCGCAGGGCAGTCAGGGGTGGCAGGCGATCAGGCATTGTCAGTTAAATAATACTTGCCCGACTGATTGAAAACCCTCGTTTGTAAAGACTTCTGGCAAGGAACATAGTGCGTATAGAGCTAGAAAAACTGATGCAAGAGAGTTTCGCCATGTTGGAAAGCACGACCGATCCCGCAACCCGCCGCATATTTCAAATCGCGCATGAGGACCGTGCCCACGCGTTCCGAGGCGCATGGCACTGGTTGGTGCCGGGACGCGGCAAGGGTTAGACCCGAAAAAGGGCCGGTCTGGTGAGACCGGCCCTGTTCAATTTCAGACGATGGTCTGTGACGGATCAGCCGAAGAACTGCGCGCCATTTGCGCTAATCGTCGAGCCGTTGACGAAACCGGCGTCGTCCGAGGCCAGGAACACCACGCAGCGCGCGATCTCTTCCGGCTCGCCGAGGCGACCTGCGGGGATCTGGGCGATGATGCTCTCGCGTACTTTCTCCGGAACCGCCATGACCATGTCGGTGGCGATGTAGCCCGGGCAGATGGCGTTGGCGGTGATGCCCGCACGTGCCCCTTCCTGCGCCAGCGACCGGACGATGCCGATATCGCCGGCCTTGGTCGCGGCATAATTGGTCTGGGCGAACTGGCCCTTTTGTCCATTGACCGAACTGATCACGATCACGCGGCCGAACTTGCGCTCGCGCATGCCGGGCCAGATCGGGTGAACGGTGTTGAACACGCCGGTCAGGTTGGTGTCGATGACCTGCTGCCACTGTTCGGGTGTCATCTTGTGGAACGGCGCATCACGGGTGATGCCGGCGTTGGCGACCACGACGTCGATCGGGCCAAGATCACCCTCGACCTGCGCGATACCTTCCTTGGAGGAGTCGTAGTTGGCCACATCCCATTTGTAGGTCTTGATGCCGGTTTCCTCGGTAAAGCTCGCAGCGGCTTCGTCGTTGCCGGCATAGGTTGCGGCGACGTCATAGCCTTCGGCCTTGAGGGCCTTGGAAATGGCGGCACCGATTCCACGGCTGCCACCGGTGACAAGGGCGGTTCTGGACATTTATGTCTCCTCCAAAATCAGGTTGTGATTTGATTTATTGTTGATTTGCTTGCTCGTGGAAAGGGTTGCAATCCGGCAAGGTGCCGCACTGCAACCCCCTATCGCATTAGTCGCGTTCGACGCAGAGCGCGACGCCCATGCCGCCACCGATGCACAGGGTCGCAAGACCCTTCTTGGCATCGCGGCGCTTCATTTCGAAGAGCAGCGTGTTCAGAACGCGCGCGCCGGAGGCGCCGATCGGGTGACCGATGGCAATCGCGCCACCGTTGACGTTGACGATGGCCGGATCCCAGCCCATGTCCTTGTTCACGGCACAGGCCTGCGCGGCAAAGGCTTCGTTTGCTTCGACAAGATCGAGGTCTTCGGGCTTCCAGCCTGCCTTTTCCAACGCCTTGCGCGAGGCATAGATCGGGCCGACGCCCATGATCGACGGGTCCAGACCCGCAGTGGCATAAGACACGATGCGCGCGAGCGGTTCGATGCCGCGCTTTTCAGCGTTCTGGGCGGTCATCAGCAGAGTTGCGGCGGCACCATCATTCAGGCCCGATGCATTGGCGGCGGTGACCGACCCGTCCTTGGCAAAAGCCGGACGCAGTTTCGCCATCGCGTCCATGGTGGCTCCGTGGCGGATGTACTCGTCCTTGTCCATCACGATGTCGCCCTTGCGGGTCTTGATCGTGAAGGGCGTGATTTCGTCTGCGAACTTGCCGGCTTTTTGGGCCGCCTCTGCCTTGTTCTGGCTGGCTACGGCGAACTCATCCTGCTGTTCGCGCGAAATTTGCCATTTTTCGGCAACGTTTTCAGCGGTCTGGCCCATGTGGTAGCCATTGAAAGCGTCCCAAAGCCCGTCGCGGATCATGGTGTCGATGTATTTCATGTCTCCCATCTTTTGGCCCGCGCGCAGGTTGGCTGCGTGGGCCGAAAGCGACATGTTTTCCTGACCGCCGGCGGCGACGATATCGGCATCGCCCAATTGGATGTGCTGTGCACCAAGGGCGACCGCACGCAGGCCCGAACCACAAACCTGATTGATGCCCCAGGCAGCGCTTTCCTGCGGAAGACCGGCATTGATGTGGGCCTGGCGGGCAGGGTTCTGGCCCTGCGCCGCGGTCAGGACCTGTCCGAGAATGGTTTCAGAGACTTCGGCCTTGTCGATCCCGGCC
Source organism: Sedimentitalea todarodis (assembly GCF_032595355.1). Classification (NCBI taxonomy): domain Bacteria; kingdom Pseudomonadati; phylum Pseudomonadota; class Alphaproteobacteria; order Rhodobacterales; family Paracoccaceae; genus Sedimentitalea; species Sedimentitalea todarodis. The sequence goes on from NZ_JASMWN010000017.1 coordinate 26,774, forward strand.
CGCTCTACCACTGCCTCGAGCACCGCAGACCCCAGATCGTGGGCAGGTGTGTTAGCGAATGAGCCGGCAAAACTGCCAACCCCGGTCCGAGCAGCCGATGCAATTACTACGTTCGTCATTTTCGCAAATCCTTTGCCAGCGTGCTGGTGCAGGGAAAGATGACGGTTACGTCAGCAGGCGCAACCGTCGCGCGAATTCCCCACCCCCGCATCGGGACATAGTGGATTAGCGCCGGGGCAGCAACAGGTTGTGTGTGCCGGGCAGCGATCAGAGGTCGGCGCAGCAGCCGGTTAGCCGCGACCGCGGCGTTTCCCTGTTTGCGCAATCCACGGGGGCCGGACCGTTGGCGCGCCGAACAGATGGCCTTGCAGGCAATCCACCCCGGCAGATACGAGCAGTTCGGCGTCTGCCCTTCGCTCGACCGATCCGGCGATGATCAACATGTCAAATTGCTTTGCCACCGCGATCAAGGCCCGTACGATGCTTTGGTTGTCGGGATTTCCCTGAAGACGATGCATGAACGCCCCGTTTAGCTTGACCGCGTCGAAGTAGAATTCATTCAGATACTGCAAGACGAGGGCTCCGCTGCCAAAGTTGTCGAGCGCGAAGCCAATGTTGCGGTCCTGCAGGCCATCCATGAAGTCAACGGTGAGATCCGGCATCATCATCGCGGATTGCTCCGAGATTTCAAGAACCAGCCGCTCCCCGACCGTCGCATCATTTTTCAGGTGGCGATCAAGAATGCGCATCCATCGTTTGTACCCGACCGAGCGGACGGACATGTTGAGCGAGAGCCGGATCGACGGATTTGCGGCAAGCGTGCGCAGCCCGGTTTCAAGGGCAAGGCAGTCGATCTCGCGGCCGAGTTCCGTAGATTCGATTGCCGACATGAAGGTGCGGGCAGGGATGACCCGACCGCTTTGGTCCAGCACGCGGATGAGACCCTCGTAAAATGCAACCTGTTGTGGTGGCCTGGCCTGCAGAACGGGTTGAAACGCCAGCATGGTCTGTCCTGACTGAACGGCCTGTCTCACCATGTCCAACGTCTGTTTGTCGCGGCTGGTGACGACAGCATCAAGTGGGCTGTGTCCGCCTTCGGGAATGTCGGCATTTATCTTGCGGCGTCTCGACATTGAATCCTCTCGGTTCGGGAACAGATTGCGACCGCAGATCACCCACGGCAGGGGCAGGATGATTGCGGCGAGTGAAGATCACCTTAAACCTCGCTTTTTCGATGAAACTGGTTCAAATCCGTCAGAGGCATGAAGGAGGGCGTCGCAATGGACCGATGCGGATGGGCAGGGCCAGAACAAATCTACGAGGAGTATCACGATACGGATTGGGGCGTGCCGGAATACGACGGTCGCGCGTTGTGGGAAAAATTGGTTCTCGACGGCTTTCAGGCCGGGCTGAGTTGGCTCACCATCCTCAAGAAACGCGAGAATTTTCGAGCCGCGTTTCACGGCTTTGATCCCAACATCATCGCCGGCTGGGGCGAAGACGAGGTTGCGCGCCTGCTGGGGGATGCCGGTATCATCAGGCATCGGGGCAAGATCGAAGCGACGATAGGAAATGCGCGCGCCTGGCAGAAAATTGAACAGCAACAGGGATTTGATCGGTTTCTTTGGAACTATGTCGGAGGCACGCCGCTACAGAATCAATGGGCAAGCCTGGCCGAGGTGCCCGCCCAGACGCCGCTTTCGACGCAGATTTCCAAAGACCTGAAAAAGGCCGGATTCCGCTTTTGCGGCCCGACGATCGTCTATGCCTTCATGCAGGCAGTCGGGTTGGTGAACGATCACCTGGTGACCTGCCCGAGACACGCCGAAGTCGCGCGGTTGGTGACGGAGCGGAAAGCGCCCTGAAACTCGTGCTTCAGGGTTGCGCGTGCAATCTGTCACTGGCGGGCGGCAATTCGTCTGAAAACCCCGGCGTTCCCCGGTCCTGCGGATTGCGGGCCAGGTGTTTGGCCTTGATGCCCAATGAAGTATCACGGCTGCCATCATGGCTGTAGCCGGGCGGACCAAACGCATATCCCAACCGCTGACGCGGGCTCAGACCGGGCTGCGACACATCGCGAAACAGGCTGACCCATTCGTGAAAAACCGCGCGGATCGGGTTGAATGTACCGATGTTCTGCACCAGCCCGTAGTCCGGTTTCTCGCTGTCGAGTTCCGGTACGAAAGTGCCGAACATCTTGTCCCAGATGATGAAGACGCCGGCATAGTTGGCATCGAGATAGCGCGCGTTGCGGCCATGGTGCACGCGGTGGTGGCTGGGCGTGTTCATCACCGCCTCGAACCAGCGGGGCATCTTGCCAATCGCCTCGGTGTGAATCCAGAACTGGTAGATCAGGTTCAGCCCGCCCACGAACAGCACCAGTGCCGGGTGAAAGCCCAGCAGTATCAGGGGCGCGCGCACGATCATCATCATCGTGAATGTTCCGGTCCATGTCTGGCGCAACGCGGTAGTGAGGTTATAGTGCTGGCTGGAGTGATGATTGACATGGCTGGCCCAGACCCAGCGGATGCGATGGCCGAACCGGTGCACCCAGTAGTATCGCAAATCGTCCAGTAGAAAAAATAACAGGATCGCCCAGATGGAATGGCCCAGATCCAGCGGCGTGATCGCCCACAGAGCCATGAGGAACCCCCAGGTGACAAAGCCGAGCACGATGCCTTCGGCGACGCTGCCGGCACCGAGGATCAGTGAGGTGAGCGCGTCACGGGTCTCGTAGCGCCCGCCGCGATGCTTGATCACGATCCAAAGGAGCTCGGCGAGAATCGCCGCCACAAAGAGCGGCACGGCCCATTGCAGCACCTCGGGATAGTTGGGCATCTCGGTCATGTCCCTCTCATCAGCGTTTGCCAGCGCTGCCGTTCTGTCGCGGTCAGACGCAGACAGACGCGCGGCGCGCCATAATCGGAAAAGCGGATTGTTTGTCGCGTGTCGCCATCAAGGTAGGTGAAGTCGCGCAAATGGCGTGCGACGGTGTCCGCGCCAAAGGACCAGAGCAGGCCCGGACCACGATCCGTCAGGACCAGCGCGGCGTGACCATCGCCTGCCACAAGCAGGTCCTGAACCGTGTCGTCGGGAAAATGCCTTAGCCAGGCCTCTTTGGCGCTGTTCGTGTCCAGCGCCAGCAACGCCGACTTGCCCAGCATGTGCAGCAGCATGGCGATTGCGGCGATCCCCCCGATCACCAGTGTCAACAGGATTTGCAGCGGCATCCGATCTCTCTCCTCGTTTTTCAGAGACCCGCGAGAGATCAACTTGTCAATCGTGGCGCAGCGTCACCCTTGTGGTTCGTCGTTCAGGAGTGCTGCAAGTATCGCCTTTGCGCTGTCGGAATTCCAGTCCGCATCCCCCTGCAATCGCGCGATTTCGTTGCCTTCGGGATCGATCAGTACGGTGATCGGCAGGCCCAGCACCGCCATGTCGCGTGCAACCACCTGTCGGGGATCCTGATGGCGGGGAAGGTTGGTAACGCCGATTTCGTCAAAGAACTTCTGGATACCGACCGGCGAATTGCGACCGGTGGCCAGCGTCACCACCTCGAGATCATCGCCGCCGAACTCATCCTGGAGCGCGGATAGCATCGGCATTTCCTTGCGGCAGGGTGCGCACCAGGTCGCCCAGAAGTTCAGGAGCACGTATTTCCCCTGATAGTCGGCCAGCGTGCCAGTGCCCGCGCCGTCGGCGAGCGTAAACGCGCTTTCGGAAACCGGCTTTGGGTCTGCATGAAACACCAGCTTTTTCATGTCCCCTTCGCGCAGGCTTTCCAGCGCGGCGGTATCGGCTTGGGCGATGTTTGCACAGAGCGCAAGGGCCGTATAAACGAACGCGAACAACAGTTTTCTCATGTCCCCTCCGAAGGGTTTCCAAAAAATGACCGATACGACCTCGAACCAGATGTGGGGTGGCCGCTTTGCCGCCGGACCGGACGCGATCATGGAGGCCATAAATGCCTCGATCGGGTTCGACAAGCGGATGGCGGCGCAGGATATTGCCGGGTCGCGTGCCCATGCCGCAATGCTGGCGGCAACAGGTGTCATCAGCGATAGCGATGCCACGGTCATTCGGGAAGGCCTGCTCACCGTATTGTCAGAGATCGAGGCAGGAACGTTTGCCTATTCGAATGCGCTTGAGGACATTCACATGAATGTCGAGGCGCGCTTGAAAGAGATCATCGGCGCGCCAGCGGGCCGCCTGCATACTGGAAGGTCGCGCAACGATCAGGTGGCGACCGATTTCAAACTCTGGGTGCGCGATCAACTGGATGCGGCGGAAACCGGCCTTTTGGCTTTGATTCGGGCGCTGTTGGCCCAGGCCGAGGCCGGGGCCGCTTGGGTGATGCCGGGCTTTACCCATCTGCAGACCGCACAACCGGTCACCTGGGGCCATCACATGATGGCCTATGTCGAGATGTTCGGGCGTGATCTGTCGCGCGTGCGGGATGCGCGGGTGCGGATGAACGAATGCCCGTTGGGGGCCGCGGCCCTTGCAGGCACCAGCTTTGCCATTGATCGCGAGATGACCGCAGAGGCACTTGCCTTTGATCGTCCTGCGGCAAACTCGCTGGACGCGGTCAGCGATCGCGATTTTGCACTGGAGTTTCTGGGGGCGGCGTCGATTTCGGCGATGCACCTCAGCCGGATGGCTGAAGAACTGGTGATCTGGTCCTCGGCGCAGTTCCGCTTTGTCACTCTGAGCGACCGGTTTTCCACCGGGTCCTCGATCATGCCGCAAAAGAAGAACCCGGATGCGGCGGAACTGATCCGTGCCAAGGTGGGCCGGATATTTGGAGCCAATACCGCTCTGATGATGGTGATGAAGGGGCTGCCGCTGGCCTATTCCAAGGACATGCAGGAAGACAAGGAACAGGTCTTTGACGCAGCCGACAACTGGATGCTGGCGCTCGCAGCGATGGAAGGCATGGTCAGGGACATGAACGCCAACCGCGACTCGCTGGCCGCAGCTGCCGGGTCCGGTTTCTCGACCGCCACCGATCTCGCCGACTGGCTGGTGCGGGTGCTGGGTCTGCCGTTCCGGGACGCGCATCACATCACCGGATCGCTGGTTGCCGTGGCTGAACAGCGCGGCTGTGATCTGCCGGAACTCGGTCTTTCTGACATGCAGGCGGTGCATCCGGATATCACAAAGGATGTCTTTGGTGTCCTCGGCGTTGAAAATTCGGTAAACTCGCGCATCTCCTACGGAGGGACCGCCCCGTCGCAGGTCCGCGCGCAAATTGAACGGTGGAAAGCGAAGCTATGATGAAACCCTGCCTTGTTGGCCTTTGTGTCGTGCTGCTTGCCGGCTGTGGCGTGGACGGTGAACCGACCCCGCCGCCGCCAAAACAAAAGACGGAAACGGGCATTCGAGTGTCAGGGCAGGTGCGCACCGGTGTATCCATTACCCGCAATGCGACGCCATTCCGGGCCATGTCACCCGGTCTGTCTCAATTGAATCTGCAATAGGGAGCGCATCGGATGAAGGCACTGGGACCATTCTTGCTAGTGCTTCTGATCCTGATGGGATGTGAATCTTCGCCGTCACCTCCGCTTGTCGGTCCAGAGGGCGAGTTGATCGTTCAACCGCCGCCTCCGGCAACCGCCCAATCGGCGGTCAATGTCGGCATCGGTGTCGGGGCCGGCGGAGGAGGGGCCTATGGCGGTGTCGGCTTCTATCAGGGACCTTTTGCGTTGTTTCTGGGATTCTAGACACTCTCCTTGAACATGTCCGAGGGCGCGATGCACTAGCCATATCTTTGAGAGTGCACATGCAATCCTGGGTCCCGATCAAACCCGGCATCAGCGGTACAGGATCGCGCGACGCTGGAAAGACATGCCCCGGGTCCATTCGCACTGCATAGACCGACGCCAAGCTGCGGCGGACGCATTTGCCGACCGGCGCGACACCGCTATGTCGTTGATCGATGCCGGGTTGCCACCCATGGCCAAGTTTCCGACCATGAAAGAGACCCTTATGATGCCTGCTCTGCGACCGATCTATCTGATCCTTGCGATTTGGGGTGCCGTGCATCCCATGTACTATTTCCTGCAATGGTTTGGCGAAACCGGCTTTGATCTCGGCGGAATGGTCGTTGCCTGGCACGCCAATGCCGCCAGCAGCGGGCTCGTCTGGGATTTGACCATCGCCGCAATTGCATTGACCGTGTTCGTCGTCGCTGAAAGCGTGGCGCGGCGAAACTGGGCCGGGCTGGTTGCCATTCCGGCGACGTTTTGCATCGGCGTCAGCTGTGGTTTGCCCCTCTACCTGTTCCTGCGGTCGCGTCCGGGCCTCTGATCGTCATTGATCCCGGCGCGGGTTTTGCTATGACGCCGGTATGGATCATTTTCTCTACAAAGACGGCGTTCTGCATGCCGAGGATGTGCCGGTCAGCGAGATCGCGGCCGCGGTCGGAACCCCGTTCTATGCATATTCCACTGCAACGCTGCTGCGCCACTATGCGCTGTTTGACGACGCACTGGAGGGGACCGACCACCTGGTCTGCTACGCGATGAAGGCGGCGGGCAATCAGGCAATCCTGAGAACCCTTGCGCAGGCGGGGGCGGGCATGGACGTGGTGTCGGTCGGCGAATACCTGCGGGCCCGCGCCGCCGGGGTGCCGGGGGACCGGATCGTGTTTTCCGGCGTTGGCAAGACAGCCGATGAAATGCGCACGGCACTTGAGGGAGGCATTCGCCAATTCAACGTGGAATCCGAGCCTGAGCTGGAGGCGCTGAACGACGTCGCGCTGTCGCTCGGCCAGGTCGCGCCAATCACCATCCGGGTGAACCCGGACGTGGACGCCAAGACCCATGCCAAGATCGCCACGGGCAAATCCGAGAACAAGTTTGGCATCCCGATTGCCCGGGCGCGCGATGTCTATGCGATGGCAGCTGCCATGAAGGGCATAGAGATCGTCGGAATCGACGTACATATCGGCAGCCAGCTCACGGAGCTTGCGCCATTTGAGCAGGCCTATGGCAAGGTGGCCGAGCTGACCGAAACCCTGCGCGCCGATGGCCACAACATCCGGCGTCTGGATCTGGGCGGCGGGCTGGGCATTCCCTATGCGCGGAGCAACGAGGCCCCACCTTTGCCCCTGGAATACGGCGCGCTGATCAAGCGGACGCTGGGCCATCTCGGTTGTGAAATCGAGATTGAACCGGGGCGTCTGATCGCCGGAAATGCGGGGATCATGGTCAGCAAGGTGATCTATCTGAAATCCGGCGAAGGCCGGGATTTCCTGATTGTCGACGGCGCGATGAATGACCTGATCCGCCCGGCGATGTATGATGCTTATCATGATATCGTGCCAGTGATCGAGGCCGAACCAGGCGTCGATCAACACCCCTATGATATCGTCGGACCGGTCTGTGAAAGCGGCGACACATTCGCCAAGCAGCGCGACCTGCCGCCGATGACCGCGGGCGATCTGATCGCATTTCGCAGCGCCGGGGCCTACGGTGCGGTCATGGCCAGCGAATACAACGCGCGCCCGTTGATTCCCGAAGTTTTGGTGAACGGCGATCAATTTGCGGTCATCCGGCCGCGTCCGACCTTTGACGAAATGATAAATCGCGATACCATCCCCGAGTGGCTCTAGCGCAATCCTGCGATTTGGCTGCTCGGAGAGCTTGATGGCCAGACCTACAGTCCCCCCGGTTCTGCAATCGCTGCGCCTGCCGCTGCTGCTGACGCGCGGCGGGATGCTGGCGGAACGGCTGCTGCGGTGTTTCTGGCCGCTGATCAGCGTGGTCTTGCTGGTCCTTGCGCTGCTGATGCTCGGGGTACAGGACCATATCCCGGTCGAAGCCGTCTGGGCCTGCGGACTATTGGCCATGCTGGGCGCTGGCGCGGCCCTGGTTTTCGGATTGCGGCGGTTTCACTGGCCCGCCCAGGCCGAGGCCTTGGCGCGTCTGGATGAAACCCTGCCGGGACGACCGATTCAGGCCATGCTCGACGAGCAGGCCATCGGATCAAACGATATGCAATCCGCTGCACTCTGGCGGGCGCATCAGGCGCGGATGGCAGATCGTGCAGCGGCGGCAAAAGCGCCTGCACCTGACCTCAAAATCGCCCGGCGTGATCCGTTTGCACTGCGCTATGCGGCGCTGTTGGCATTTCTGGTCGCACTGCTGTTCGGATCGGTCTGGCGGGTGGGCAGTGTCGTCGAGATGACACCGGGCGGCGCAGATTTGGCAGGTGGCCCGTCCTGGGAAGGCTGGGTCGAGCCGCCGCGCTATACCGGGAAACCGACGCTCTATCTCAAGGACATGACCAATCCGACGCTGCGCGTTCCTGAGGGAAGCCGGATCACCTTGCGCTTTTATGGCGAGGTCGGCGCGCTGACCCTGGCCGAGACAGTTTCGGGTCGCCTGGAGGTGGACCAGCCCTTGACCGACCCGGTGCAGGATTTCACGGTTGTTCAGAACGGTGCAATCGAGATCACCGGCTCTGGCGGGCAAAGCTGGCAAGTCGCCGTTGTCGACGATACGCCGCCGCAGATCACCATCGCCGGAGTTGCCGAGGCCGAAGCGACCGGCGAGATGACGCTGTCTTTCACCGCCAGTGATGACTATGGTGTTGTCGCCGGCCGGGCGGCAATCACGCTCGATCCGGATGCCGGTCTGCGCCGTCATGGGTTGGCCGCCGAGCCAGAGGCGCGCGATACGATTGTCGTGCCTCTGCCGATGCCCATTGCCGGCGACCGACGCATGTTCACGGAAACCCTGATCGAGGATTTCTCAAAGCACCCTTGGGCAAATCTGCCGGTCACAATCCGACTGTTCGCAGAGGATGCGGCGGGGCACGTGACCGAGACTGATCCCGCAGCGATGCTGTTGCCGGCGCGCAGGTTCTTTGACCCGTTGGCGGCAGCGGTGGTGGAACTGCGCCGCGATCTGCTGTGGACGCGCGACAATGCCGGTCGGGTATCACAGATCCTGCGGGCAATTTCGCATCGACCGGACAACGTCTTTCGATCCGAGACCGCCTATCTGCGGCTTCGCGTGATCCTGCGCCGGATGGAGACCTTTGCGGCCTACGGTTTGAAGGCGGAACAACAAGCGGAACTGGCCGAGGCGCTTTGGGATCTTGCGGTGTTGCTGGAGGAAGGCGATCTCAGCGACGCGCTGGAACGCCTGCGCCGCGCGCAGGAACGGCTGAGCGAAGCAATGAAGAACGGCGCCAGCGATCAGGAAATCGCCGAATTGATGCAGGAATTGCGCGAGGCCACAAACGAATACATGCGCCAACTGTCACGTCAGGCCCAGCAAGAGGGCCAGGAGGGCGAGCAGGCGCAACCCTCGGAAAACGCGATGCAGATGACCCAGGACGATCTGCAACGCATGATGGACCGCATTCAGGAGCTGATGGAACAGGGCCGAATGGCAGAGGCCGAACAGGCGTTGCAGGAACTCCAGCAGATGATGGAGAACATGCGCGTGACGCAGGGCCAGGGGCAGGGCGGAAAATCCGAGGGACAGCAGGCGATGGAAAGCCTGGCCGAAACCCTGCGCGAACAGCAAGGGTTGAGCGATCAGGCGTTTCGCGACCTGCAGGAACAGTTCAATCCCGGCGCACAAGCCGGTGAAAGCCAAGAAAATGAAGGCCGCAGCGGCGGGCAGGGGCGGGGCCAGAGCCATGAGGGCCAAGGGGGTCAGGGCGGCGAAGGCGAGCAGAACGGACAACCCGGCAGCGAGGGCGCCCTGGCGGACCGCCAGCAAGCCCTGCGTGACGAGTTGCGCCGACAGCAAGGCAACCTGCCGGGGGGCGGAACCCCCGAAGGCGACGCCGCCCGCGAGGCGCTTGACCGGGCCGGGCGGGCCATGGACGGCGCGGAACAGGCGCTGCGGCAGGATGATTATGCCGATGCCATCGACCGGCAGTCCGAAGCGATGGAGGCCTTGCGCGAGGGGATGCGCTCGCTGGGCGAGGCGATAGCCCAGCAGCAAAGCCAGCCGGGGCAGGGAACGCAGCAAGGCGATATGGAAGCCCAGAATCGCGATCCGCTGGGGCGCAACAGCGGCTCGAACGGCTCGCTCGGCACCCCGGAGAATCTGTTGCAGGGTGATGACGTGTATCGCCGCGCGCGCGAATTGCTCGACGAAATCCGCCGCCGGTCCGGCGAAGGCGACCGGCCCGAAGTCGAACGCAACTATCTTCAGAGGCTACTCGAGCGGTTCTGAATCATTGGGCATGTAGCCGTTGATCAGCCCAGCCAGCCAGACCCGTCCCTCGTCGATCTTGGCAACATAGACCTTAACGTAGGGCGCCGCCTGCGGCACCGCTTCGGTGATCGTCCGGGCGTTGACATAGGCGAGGACGAGGATCGCGGCCAGCAGAACGGTCAGGGCGATACCGCGCAGAAACCCGGCATTGCGCGTCGGCTTTTCCTGCATGAATTCCTGATAGGTCGCATCATCAGTTGTACGCAGGGTCGAGTTGATTTCCTCGATATCGGGAAGGACGCCCCGTTGCCGCACGGGCCCGCTCTCTGATGCGGGTTCGGCCAGTTCCTCACCACGCATATGGGCCATCCGCGCGCGCGCCTTGCGGGCGCTGTCGGCTGCGTCGGCTTCGGGGGCCGTTTTGGTGCCCTCCGCTTCGGCGATCTCGCGGCTGCGCAAACGGGCTTCGCGTTCAGCTTCCTGTTTCAATATCTCGCTGACATTCGGGTCCAGTTTGCGTCTGGGCGCCGCCTGGGGCATTTGCCCGGCGTCCGCAGGATCATCGTCCAGAAACGAGGCGGCCGCCACCCGCAGGTCGGGGTCTTCCCGGACCAAGGGGTCGGGGTGCTCGAAGAACCAGGACTTGTCGCAGTTTGAGCATTGAACGTCACGGCCCTGTGGTGGGATCACCTTGTCAGGCACTTCGTACTGAGCACCGCAATTCGGGCATGTAAGACGCATGCTGCCCCTCCTGATCCTGGTCACTGCCTGATGGATTGTTCTTCTGACGCAACCATATGCGTTTCGGTGAGGGTTCGCAAAGGGCGATTTTGGCGCTCGTGCGTTCCCGCGAGCGTGGCGAATCGCCATGGCATTGAAACTGCCCGGCGGGTAGGGCAAAAGGCGGCAGCTATCGGGAGATTGATCGTGATCGAGCTGGAACAGGTGGGATATGACTATGGCGGGGGCGCGCTGTTCGGCGACGTTTCGCTGTCGTTGCCAGCCGGGTCTTTCCACTTTCTGACCGGGCCGTCCGGATCGGGCAAGACGACGCTGCTAAAGCTCTGTTACGGCGCGCTCCGTCCCACCAGCGGCCGGGTCAGCGCCTTTGACGATGACATCGCCGCGGCGAACCGCGACGATATGGCCAAGCTGCGTCGGCGGATCGGTGTGGTGCATCAGGACTGCCGGTTTCTCGACCATATTCCAGTGGCGGACAATGTAGCGCTGCCGCTGACCGTGGCGGGCCGTGATCTGGTCAAGGAACAGGATAACCTGGGTGATCTGTTGGACTGGGTCGGACTGACAGAGCGCGCCGATGCGCTGCCCACGGAGTTGTCAGGCGGCGAGCGTCAACGCGCGGCTCTGGCGCGCGCGGTCATCCTGTCACCCGATGTGATCCTCGCGGACGAACCGACCGGCAATATCGATTGGGAGATGTCACAGCGCCTGTTGCGCCTGCTGATCGACCTGAACGGAATGGGCAAGACCGTGCTGATCGCCAGCCATGACCTGTCACTGATCCGCGCGGCCAAGTCCGAGGTTCAGGCGCGGGTGCTGCGAATTTCCGACAATCAGGTGCAACTGGCGGGGGCGGATCTTTGAGCATTCGAACCATCCGCCGCCTTCTGGCCGGCGACGCCCAGAGTGATCGCATTGTTCCGCCCAGCGGGATCACCGCACATCTGATCCTTTTTGCCGCAGCGGCGATGGCGTTTCTGGCCGTGTTTGCGCTCGCGCTGGCGCTGGCGGCCGGGCGTGTCGCCGACCGCTGGTCCGATGACTTGTCCCAGAGCGCGACCCTGCGCATTTCAGGGCCCGCAGAACAACGGGACGCACAGACCGAGGCCGCGCTGACGATACTGCAGGAAACACCGGGGATCGCCAGTTCCCGTCCGCTCAGCGTGCAGGAACAGGCGATGCTTCTCGCGCCGTGGCTTGGCACCGATCTACCACTCCAAGATCTGCCGCTGCCGCAACTGATCGAGGTGATTGCAGATCAAACCGGATACGATACGGATGCCCTGCAACAGCGATTGACCGACGAGGTGCCCGGCGCGGTTTTGGATGATCACAGCCGCTGGAGCGCGCCCGTGGTGGATGCGGTGCAGGGGTTGCGGCGGCTCGGGCTGATCTCGCTCCTGCTGATCGCTGGAACCCTGGCTGCGACGGTCACCCTCGCCGCACGCGCAGTGCTGGCCGCAAATGCCCAGGTAATCGAGGTTCTCCGGCTTGTCGGAGCGCAGGATCGTTTCGTGACACGTGCATTTGTACGCCGTCTTACACTCAGGGCGCTGGTTGGCGCCTCCAGCGGCATGGTGCTTGGCCTCCTGGCTGTTTTGCTGCTACCGTCCGGGGGTGAAGCTGACGGGTTTCTGACCGATATCGGGTTTCATGGCATCGGGTGGCTGGTCCCACTCCTTGTCCCCGCCATGACCGCAGCGATTGCCTTCGTTGCAACCTGGCTTGCGGCGCGACAAAAACTGACGGAGTTCAGCTGATGGCCCATGCAATCCAATGGCTGCGATCCTTCCTCTTCATCATCGTTATCTATGTCTGGATGGCCGTGCTTGGCGTCCTGTTCACGCCCTACGCGATCCTGTCCAAACGTGGCGCGCTGCGGGCCTGCAAGATTTATGCCCGCACAACCATTCAGATGGCACGATGGATGGTTGGCATTCGCAGCGAAGTGCGCGGACCGGTTCCAACTGGCGAGGTGATGATTGCCGCCAAGCATCAGTCTTTCCTCGACATCCTGTTGATCTTTGACGCGGTGCCCAATGCCAAGTTCATCATGAAACGCGAATTGCTATGGACCCCGTTTATCGGCCTCTACGCCAAACGATTGGGTTGTGTCCCGGTCGACAGGGGGAAACGCGGAGCAGCCGTGGCCAAGATGGTGCAGGACGTCGCCCAGGAATTCAACGACCCCGGCCAGCTGATCATTTACCCGCAAGGCACGCGCGTCGCGCCCACCGATATGAAACCCTACAAGGTCGGAACCGGGGTTCTCTACAAGGGGCTTGGTCAAACCTGCGTGCCGGCCGCCACCAACGTGGGTCTGTTCTGGCCGCGCAAGGGGATCCTGCGCAAGCCGGGGTTGGCTGTGGTCGAGTTTCTGGACCCGATCGCTCCGGGTATGGACCGCAATAGTTTTATGCAACAGCTTGAGCAGCGCGTGGAAACACGATCGGCAGACTTGATGCGGGAAGCGGGGTTTGATCCGGATGGACCATATTGACACGATAACGGCGCTTGAGGCGCTCTATGGCACACCCAGTGAACCTGCCTTGCGCAAGGTCGCACGGAGGATGACGCCGTCCTATCGGAAATGGATCATGACGTCGCGGCTCTGCGTGCTGACCACCGTCGGCAGGGACGGCACAGATGGCAGCCCGCGTGGCGATGACGGCCCCGTGGTTCAGGAACTCGACACGGGCACGCTGGCAATGCCGGATTGGCACGGTAACAACCGGCTGGATTCCCTGCGCAATATCGTGACGGATGGCCGGGTGTCGCTGATGTTCATGGTCCCCGGATCAAACACGGTCATCCGTGTCAACGGAACCGCAAAGCTGACCACCGATCAGAACCTGCGCACCCGCTTCGAACGCAAGGGCCGTATGCCGGCGACGGTGATCGTGATCGCGATCGATGAAATCTTCTCACAATGCGCACGCGCCCTGTTGCGAGCTGGCTTGTGGACGCGCGACGACAGTGCCGATGTGCCAGGCGCCGGGGATATCCTCGACGAAATGACCAGCGGCGAGATCGACGGCAAGGCGTATGACCGTGCCTGGACCGGGCGGGCCACTGAAACCCTCTGGTAGCGTCACCGCGTTTCAAAACGCCTGTTCTTTTTCTTGCTGAAAATATCCCGGGGAGCGCGAGGGGCAGAGCCCCTCGCCCGGCGCACCGCCAAAGGCGGCGCAGACCCTCCATGGAGACAAGCGAATTCAGCCCGTTCAGTCCTAATTCTACTGCCTTTCGTAGCGCCAGTGGCGAAGGTCGGCACCAGCACTGTCAAAGCCGGAAAGATCCACCTCAGCTGTGAATTGGTCCGTCTCCGCAGGCCAGCGCCGCTTCACGGACGGCCTCGGAGTAGGTGGGGTGGGCATGGCAGGTCATTGCCAGATCCTCGGCAGAGGCACCAAACTCCATCGCCACACAGACTTCATGGATCAGATCACCCGCAGCAGGGCCAATGATATGCGCGCCCAGGATCCGATCCGTGCCCTTGTCGGCGAGGATCTTCACGAACCCGTCCGCCGCAAAGTTCGCCTTGGCGCGGCCATTGCCCATGAACATGAACTTGCCGACCTTGTAGGCGCGTCCGGACTCTTTCAGCGTTGCTTCGGTTTCGCCGACATTGGCGACCTCGGGCCATGTATAGATCACGCCCGGAATCACCCCGTAGTTCACATGTCCATGTTTGCCGGCAACCTGCTCGGCGGCGGCCATGCCTTCGTCTTCGGCCTTGTGGGCCAGCATCGGGCCTTCGATTGCGTCGCCGATGGCATAGATGCCCTTGACATTGGTTTGCCAGTCCTTGCCAGTCCTGATCTGACCGCGATCGGTCATTTCGACGCCAAGCGCATCGAGTCCGAGCCCATCAACAAAGGGTTTGCGCCCGGTCGCAACCAGCACCACATCGGCGTCCAGCACGTGCTCGCTGTCATCCCTGCGCAGCTTGTAGTGCACCTTGGCCTTGGTCTTGGTCGCCTCGGTCTTCTGCACCGCGGCCCCCATGACAAAGGTGAGGCCCTGCTTCTTGAGAATGCGCTGGAACGTCTTTTGGACCTCGGCATCCATGCCCGGCGTGACCGCGTCGAGAAATTCGACTACGGTGACGTCTGCCCCGAGACGCGCGTAGACGCTGCCCAGTTCCAGACCGATCACGCCGGCCCCGATCACCACCATCTTTTTCGGGATCTTGCCCAATGCGAGCGCGCCGGTCGACGTGACGACCACTTTTTCGTCGATCTCGACGCCGGGCAGCGAAGATGGCTCGGAGCCGGAAGCGATGATAATGTTCTTGGCCTCGTAAACCTCGTCACTGACCTTGACCTTGCCCGCCTCGGGAATGCTGCCCCAGCCCTTGAGCCAGTCGATCTTGTTCTTCTTGAACAGGAATTCGATGCCCTTCGTGTTCCCGTCGATCACCTCGTCCTTATAAGCGAGCATCTGTTTCCAGTCGACGGAGGGGGATTTGCCCTTGAGACCCATCTTGGCAAAGTTGTGCTCGGCCTCGTGCAACTGGTGGCTCGCGTGCAGCAGCGCCTTGGAGGGGATGCAGCCCACGTTCAGGCAGGTGCCGCCCAGTGTGTCGCGGCCCTCGACAACGGCAGTCTTGAGGCCAAGTTGCGCGCAGCGGATCGCGCAGACATAGCCGCCGGGTCCGGCACCGATGATGATCACGTCGTAGTTAGCCATGGGATGGGTCCTTTGTTGTGAGCGGGGAAGGGGCGCTGCCCCTCGGCGCGTACCGCGCCTCACCCCGGAGTGTTTTTGCAAAGATGAAGATCATGTCAGGGCCGCCAGCAGCATCAGGAGGGTGGCGACAAGGCCGACCAGCCAGATCAGCGAGCGCCACGGGGACAAGCCCAGTGCGTAGGCGGGGACATAGAGGATACGGGCCGCGAGGTAGGTCCAGGCACAGGCGGCGGTGTAGGGGGTGGATTGGTCGGACACAGCGATCACCACGCAGGCAATGGTGAAGAGGATCAGCCCCTCGAAATGGTTGGTCAGCGCCCGTTGCAGCCGGCCTGCCGTACCGGTGAGGTGAACCGGTTCGTCACGGGGCCCGAGCGCGGTTTGCGGCCCGACCTGCCGGTTGCCCGCGACGGAATAGGCCGCGAATTGGAGCACCTGCAGCAGGGCGGCGAGAGTGAGGGCGGTGAGTTCGGGGGTCATCTATCAACGCCTGTTTTTTCGTATCCACATGATTAAGGGAACTACCCAACCAAAAACTGCTAGCAAGAGGATTAGCTTCCCACTTGGTTTGACAAACGTATTGAGATCCGTCGCAAAGAGTAAGATGGCCGAGAAACCTGCTACGAAGAGCCAGCTACGAAACAAGAATGCTACCGGATAGAGTTTGGCCCACGCTGCAAGTCTGATGTACAGTCTGCCAAGTCGAAAGCGGTTAGGGTCGTGTTCCGGCCCCGGTTGGTAGCTCATTCCGTCCTCACCTCTCAACCAATTCGCTCACAGATCCATTAGCAACCGACGCGGATCTTCCAGCGCCTCTTTCACACGGACGAGGAAGGTCACCGCGCCTTTGCCGTCGACGATGCGGTGGTCATAGCTCAGGGCCAGATACATCATCGGGCGGATCACGACTTCGCCATTGATCGCCATCGGGCGGTCCTGGATCTTGTGCATGCCGAGGATGCCGGATTGCGGCGGGTTCAGTATCGGGCTGGACATCAGCGAGCCGTAGACGCCGCCGTTGGACAGGGTAAAGGTGCCGCCCTGCATTTCCGCCATCGACAGTTTGCCGTCCCGTGCGCGGCGGCCCTTTTCGGCGATCGCCTTTTCGATCTCGGCAAACGACATGCTGTCGGCATCGCGGATCACCGGCACGACGAGGCCGGTGGGGGTGCCGGCGGCGACGCCCATGTGCACGAAGTTCTTGTAGACGATCTCGGTGCCGTCGATCTCGGCATTGACCTCGGGCACCTCCTTGAGCGCGTGGCAGCAGGCCTTGGTGAAGAACGACATGAAGCCGAGACGCACGCCGTGTTTCTTTTCGAACTGGTCCTTGTACTGGTTGCGCAGGTCCATGACCTCGCCCATGTCCACCTCGTTGTAGGTGGTCAGCATGGCGGCGGTGTTCTGGCTGTCTTTCAGACGCTTGGCAATGGTCTGGCGCAGGCGAGTCATCTTGACCCGCTCTTCGCGCGCGGCGTCATCGGCCGGAACCGGGGCACGTGGCGCGGATGCGGTCGCCGCAGGCCCGGATGCTGAGGCGGCAGAAGCCGCTGCGGCCACGGCGCGGGCCACATCATCCTTCATGGCGCGTCCATCGCGGCCTGTGCCGGCCACCTGATCGCGGGATATGCCAGCTTCGGCCATCGCTTTCTTGGCGCTTGGAGCATCCTCGACATCGCCACCACCCGATGTCGGGGCGGGCGCGGCCTCGGCTGCACGCGGGGCGGGCTCAACCGCACCGTCTGCAGCACCGCTGATCACGGCGAGCTTGGCGGATGCATCCACGGTCGTGCCTTCCGGAGCGGTGATTTCGGCGAGAACGCCCGCGGCGGGCGAGGGCACCTCGACGCTGACCTTGTCGGTTTCCAGCTCGCACAGCATTTCGTCCTGTGCGACGCTGTCTCCGACCGCCTTGAACCACGTGCTGACAGTGGCCTCGGTCACGGATTCGCCCAGCGTCGGCACCATCACGTCAGTGGTATTGCCCGTGGGCGCAGCGCCGGCACTTGCCGCCGGCTTCGCCTCTGCGGTGGCTGCGCCGTCGCCTTCGACGATGGTTGCCAGCAAGGCATCGACGCCAACGGTTTCGCCTTCGGCAGCGACGATGTCGTCCATGGTCCCGGCAGAGGGGCTTGGCACCTCGACGGTCACCTTGTCGGTTTCAAGCTCGCACAGCATTTCATCCACTGCGACCGCATCGCCGGGCTTCTTGAACCAGGTTGCAACGGTGGCCTCGGTGACGGATTCGCCCAGCGTCGGGACGCGTACTTCGATTGTCATGACTTACTTTCCTTCGATGGTCAGCGCTTCGTTCACCAGCGCGTTTTGTTGGGCTTTGTGTTGGCTGGCCAACCCGGTCGCGGGCGAAGCCGATGTTGCGCGACCGACATAGAGCGGGCGTTTGTGCTTGGCCTTGATCCGGTTCAGCACCCATTCGATGTTGGGTTCGATAAAGCTCCAGGCCCCCTGATTCTTGGGCTCTTCCTGGCACCAGACCATTTCGGCCCCTTTGAACCGCTCCAGTTCCTTGACAAGAGAGATCGCGGGAAACGGGTAGAACTGTTCGATCCGCATGAGGTAGACATTGTCGATTCCGCGCGCGTCGCGTTCTTCCAGCAGATCGTAATAGACCTTGCCCGAGCACATCACCACGCGCTTGATCTTGCCGTCGGCGGCCAGACTGGTTTCGGAGTTGCCATGCTGGGCATCGTCCCACAGCACCCGGTGAAAGCTCGACCCGGTGGTGAACTCTTCTGTTTTCGAGACTGCCATCTTGTGCCGCAACAACGATTTCGGCGTCATCAGGATCAAGGGTTTGCGGAAGCCGCGGTGGATCTGGCGGCGCAGGATGTGAAAGTAGTTGGCCGGCGTCGTGCAGTTGGCGACGATCCAGTTGTCCTGTCCGCACATCTGCAGAAACCGCTCGAGCCGGGCGGAACTGTGTTCCGGGCCCTGTCCTTCGTAGCCATGCGGCAGCAGGCAGACGAGGCCGGACATCCGCAGCCATTTGCTTTCGCCGGAGCTGATGAACTGATCGAACATGATCTGCGCCCCGTTGGCAAAGTCACCAAACTGCGCTTCCCACAGGACCAGCGCGTTGGGTTCGGCGAGCGAAAAGCCGTACTCAAAGCCCAGAACCGCGTATTCGCTCAGCATCGAGTCGATCACTTCGTACTGTGACTGGCCGGCCCGTATGTTGTTCAACGGAAAATAGCGCTCTTCGGTGTTCTGATTGATCAGGCCGGAATGGCGCTGGCTAAAGGTCCCGCGCGTCGCGTCCTGACCGGAAAGTCGCACCGGATAGCCTTCGGTGAGCAAAGAGCCAAAGGCCAGCGCCTCGCCCGTCGCCCAGTCGATACCCTCGCCCGAGGCGAACATCTCTTTCTTGGAGTCCAAAAGGCGGGAAACCGTGCGATGGATCGGAAAACCGTCGGGCACGCGGGTCAGAGCGTTGCTGACTTCGGTCATCGTTTCGGCTGAAATTGCGGTTTCGCCACGCACGTATTCTTCGCCGTGCTTGTCGATATGTGACCAGCGCCCGTCGAGCCAGTCTGCCTTGTTGGGTTTGAAATCCTTTCCGGCCTCGAATTCTTCGTTCAGGTGGGATTGAAACGAAGCCTTCATATCTTCGATTTCGCCTTCGGGGATCAGCCCGTCCTTGACCAGCCGCTCGGTATAGAGGCTGAGCGTGGTCTTATGGGTCTTGATCTTCTTGTACATGATCGGGTTGGTGAACATGGGCTCGTCGCCCTCGTTGTGTCCGAACCGGCGGTAGCAGAAGATGTCGATCACCACGTCCTTGCGGAACTTCTGGCGGAATTCGGTCGCCACCTTGGCGGCATGCACAACGGCTTCGGGATCGTCGCCGTTGACGTGAAAGATCGGCGCTTCGACCATCAACGCGATGTCAGTGGGGTAGGGCGAACTGCGGCTGAAATGCGGTGCCGTGGTAAAGCCGATCTGGTTGTTCACGATGATATGCATGGTGCCGCCGGTCTTGTGGCCCTTGAGACCTGACAGGCCAAAACCCTCGGCAACCACGCCCTGACCGGCAAAGGCTGCATCGCCATGCAGCAGGATCGGCAGGACGGTCGTCCGGTCGTCATCGTTGTTCTGGTCCTGCTTGGCGCGCGCCTTGCCCAGCACCACCGGGTTCACCGCCTCGAGGTGGCTGGGGTTCGCGGTCAATGAAAGGTGAACGGTGTTGCTGTCAAATTCCCGGTCGCTGGATGCTCCGAGGTGGTATTTCACGTCGCCTGACCCATCCACATCCTCGGGCTTGAAGCTGCCGCCCTGGAATTCGTTGAAAATGGCGCGATAGGGCTTTTTCAGCACATTGGCCAGAACCGACAGACGACCGCGGTGAGGCATGCCGATGATGATGTCCCTGACGCCCAGTGCACCGCCGCGCTTGATGATCTGCTCCATAGCTGGAATCAGGCTTTCACCGCCATCCAGACCAAAGCGCTTGGTGCCCATGTACTTGACATGCAGGAACTTTTCAAAGCCCTCGGCCTCGACCATCTTGTTCAGGATCGCCTTGCGTCCTTCGCGGGTAAAGCGGATTTCCTTGTCGAACCCCTCGATCCGCTCCTTCAGCCAGGCGGCTTCCTCGGGGTTCGAGATGTGCATGTACTGCAGCGCGAAGGTGCCGCAATAGGTACGCTTCACGATCTCGACGATCTGGCGCATCGACGCGATCTGCAGGCCGAGAACATTGTCGATAAAAATCGGTCGGTCCATGTCTGCCTCGGCAAAGCCGTAGGTCTTGGGGTCCAACTCGGGATGCACGTTCTCGTCACGCATTCCCAGCGGGTCCAGATCGGCAACCAGATGTCCGCGAATGCGATAGGCCCGGATCAGCATCAGTGCCCGGATACTGTCCAGCACCGCCCGCTTGATCTGCTCATCGCTGACGGCGACATTGGTGGATGCGGCCTTTTCGGCGATCTTCTTGCCAGCGGATTTGACTTCGGGATCCGGCCAGGCCCCGGTCAGCGCGGCGGTCAGATCATCGGCAGGCTGCGGTGGCCAGTCGGTACGCGCCCAGGACGGGCCGCTCGCCTCTGCCTTGACGTCGATTTCGGCATCGCCCAATTGCGAAAAGAATGCGGCCCATGCGTCATCGACCGCGTTCGGATCATTGGCGTACTGGGCATAGAGCTGTTCCAGGTACTCCGCGTTGTGCCCCTGCATGAAGGACGAGGCGTGGAACTGGTCGTTAGGGGAATGTTCGGTCATGAATGTACCTCATATGGGTTGGGACCGTAAGTGTTGGAGCCGGGTTGGCTGGGGCGGCTGAGCCACCAGAGCACAAGAAGCGGAGAGACGATCAGAACGAACATCGCAGGGATGAACACCAGCAATGTCGCCCGTGTCAGCAGAACGTCAATTGAATGCCTGCCGGAGAAATGGTCGGCAAGCCCGATACCAAACAACAGAACAAGGGCGGTTCCCACGATCATCAACATCGGCAGCAGTACATAGAGCCCACTGCGCCCGGTATCGTGCATACGCCGCCAAGCCACGGCAAGATGCGGCAGAACGACCGCGAGGCCAACAACCGATTGAGCTGGCTGAGACGAATGCGCCATCGTTGCACTCCCTGCGTCGCCGCTCACGCTGACCACCGATGTGAAAAACGTCCAGTCGATCAGCGACGCGATGAAGCTGACGAGCAAGATGAACAGAAAGAACCACCAGTATTCCGCGCGCGGGGCGCGGCCCGAGAAGGTCACGTACTTTCCCAGGCATGTCTTTACCGCCGTCGTAAAGGTCATCGATGCCTTCTCCGGTCTTGCGCCGTGTCGCGCGTCAAGGCGGTCCTCATATGCACTTCACCCCGACCATACGCGGCTTTTCCTTGCCCGACTTCAAAGCCGATTCTGCCATCCGTATTGAAGCTGTTGGCTCTCCATTCAAGCGGCAGATTGCTTCCGCGTTCTGCCGGATCAGGGCGTCGGTTGCATTCCGGATCACATAGAGTGGCTTGCCGCCCTCACTGGGGGTATGGAAGATCAGCACGTCCTGCGTCCGCAGGATATCGCCGATATAACCCGGTATGGGTGTCACCGGCCCGGGAACGGGTGCTGAAAATGTCGGGATCGGTTCCGTCGGGCCACATCCGGGAAGCGCGGCTGCCCAGAGAAGTCCAATTGCTAAAAACCTGCACCGCATCGGATCAGCCTATCGCTTCCAGAACCGCCTCGCCCAGCGACGCAGGGCTTTCGGCGACGACGATGCCAGCAGATTTCATCGCTTCGATCTTGTCTTCGGCCCCGCCTTTGCCGCCAGCGACGATAGCGCCGGCATGGCCCATGCGGCGGCCCGGAGGGGCGGTGCGGCCTGCGATGAAACCGGCGGTCGGTTTCCAGCGGCCTTTCTTCTTCTCGTCGGCGAGGAACTGCGCCGCCTCTTCCTCGGCAGAGCCACCAATTTCGCCGATCATGATGATGCTGGTCGTCTCGTCATCCGCAAGGAACCATTCCAGCACGTCGATATGCTCGGTGCCCTTGATCGGATCGCCGCCGATGCCGACGCAGGTCGACTGGCCCAGCCCCACATCGGTGGTCTGCTTCACCGCCTCATAGGTCAGCGTGCCCGAGCGGGAGACCACGCCGCAGGAGCCGCGCTTGTGGATATGACCCGGCATGATCCCGATCTTGCAGGCTCCCGGCGTGATGACACCGGGGCAGTTCGGCCCGATCAGCCGGCTTTGCGACCCTTCGAGCGCCCGTTTCACGCGCATCATGTCCAGAACCGGGATGCCTTCGGTGATCGCGACAATAACCTCCATCTCGGCATCGATCGCTTCGAGGATCGAATCCGCAGCAAAGGGCGGCGGCACGTAGATCACCGTGGCATCGGCCCCGGTCACGGCCTTGGCTTCGTGGACCGAGTTGAAGACCGGCAGGTCCATATGCTCCATCCCACCCTTGCCCGGCGTCACCCCGCCGACCATCCTGGTGCCATATGCAATGGCCTGATCCGTGTGAAACGTCCCCTGTGAGCCGGTCAGACCCTGACAGATGACTTTGGTGTTTTCGTCGATGAGGACTGCCATTGCTGTATTCCTTACTTCTGTACCATGCTGCCGGGCTTGGACCGCTTGTGGACTTCAAAGGATATGCTCATCCCTTTAATCACCGGATTTCGGACTTTTCCGATCTCTACTCGTGCAAGTTTGCCACCGAAGGCACCGAGCCAGACCTGTGCCCCATTTCTTGGCTTGCCGGGCTCTCCGGCAATTTTCTTGATCCACGGGTTGGCCAAGCGTGTTGCCTCCGACCGGCTCATTCCGTTCACCACGACGATGCAGCCGATCCAGTTGCGAACGGTACCTGACGAAACCATGACTCGACCGTCATGCCCGGTGGCGGTCCGAAAATTTGCATTGTGATTTACAGTGCGCGTTTCCATCGAACGGAACGCGCTGGCCGCAGCCCTGCGGTCACCAAAATGAGCTTGGCACGTATTCATCAGATTCTTTGCCAAGGTCAGATCGCTCTCATCAGCAGCGTGTGCTTGGGGGCCAAGTCCCGACAGTAGCAGCGCGCAGCAAGCGACGCCGAAACTTGAGCTCAAGCGATACTTGAGTTTGGACCAACTGCTCGTTGAGCGAGGTCTGCGCATATCTACCCCTTCACCGCTTTCACGATCTTTTCCGCGCCGTCCTTCAGGTTGTCGGCGGCGATCACGTCAAGCCCCGAGGTGTTGATGATCTCATTGCCCTTCTCGACATTCGTCCCTTCCAGCCGCACCACCAGCGGCACGGTGAGGCCGACTTCCTTTACCGCGGCAACGACGCCTTCGGCGATGACGTCGCAGCGCATGATGCCACCAAAGATGTTGACCAGGATACCTTTGACTTGTGGGTCGCTGGTAATGATCTTGAACGCCTCGGTGACCTTTTCCTTGGTCGCGCCGCCGCCCACGTCGAGGAAATTGGCGGGTTCCGCGCCGTAGAGCTTGATGATATCCATTGTCGCCATTGCCAGACCGGCCCCGTTGACCATGCAGCCGATCTCGCCATCCAGCGAGATGTAGTTCAGGTCGAACTTGCTGGCTTCCAACTCCTTGGGGTCTTCCTCGGAGGTGTCGCGCAGTTCGGCGATGTCGGCGTGCCGGTAGACCGCGTTGCCGTCAAAGCCCATCTTGGCGTCGAGGCATTTCAGATCACCACCATCGGTTACGATCAGCGGGTTGATTTCGAGCATCTCCATGTCTTTTTCGATGAACATGCGATAAAGCGTGCCCATCAGCCGTACGCATTGCTTTATCTGCTTGCCTGTGAGGCCGAGCATGAAGGCAATCCGGCGCCCGTGGAATGCCTGGTAGCCGGTAGCCGGGTCGACCGAGAATGACAGGATTTTCTCGGGTGTGCTGGCGGCGACCTCTTCGATATCCATGCCGCCCTCGGTCGAGCAGACAAAACTGATCCGGCTTGTCTGCCGATCGACGAGCAATGCCAGATACATCTCTGTTTCGATGCCGCTGCCGTCTTCGATGTAGATGCGATTGACCTGTTTGCCTGCCGGGCCGGTCTGATGGGTGACCAGTGTCCGACCGAGCATTCTCTTGGCCTCCAACGCGGCCTCTTCCACCGATTTGGTAAGGCGCACACCGCCCTTGTCCCCGGCGTCCAGCTCTTTGAAGTTGCCCTTTCCGCGCCCGCCGGCGTGAATCTGGGCCTTGACCACCCACAGGGGGCCATCCATCTCGCCAGCAGCGGTCTTTGCCTCTTCCGCGCGCAGGACGACACGCCCGTCAGAGACCGGCGCTCCGTAACTGCGTAGCAATGCCTTGGCCTGATATTCGTGAATGTTCATCGAAAACTGTCCCGTCTTGCTGCGATTACCACGGGTTTGCCACCCTGCACCTATGGAGTTAAACGCTTTTTTGACGCAGGGCGTGGGTTTTCGTGAAAAAAGCGACATTTGTGATCACACGTTCAAAAAGTGTGATCACAACGAGTAGGAAGACCGGCCCGATGTTCGTCTGAAAGTGTGATCGTGCGATTCGTTCTGACAAAAAAGGAAACGCCACCCGAAAGGGGTGACGTTTGATTTTGTTCGTTCTTTGAGGCAGAGCAATCGCAACCTGCGTTGATCTACCGGTCAGGCTTGGGACGCTAAGACTTGCGGCGGCGGCGCGCGATCCAGCCCATCAGGCCCAAACCACCCGCGAGCAGGGGGAGCGAAGCCGGAACCGGGATTGGCGCCACGCTGGAGCCCAGACGAACATCATCGATACCAAAGCCGTCACCGGAATCAAGGAACAGGGACAGATCCACCGAACTCACGAGACGATCAAGACCGATCCTGACCAGGAACAGATCGCCATCGCCTTGCCGGCTGGAACGCAGGATGTCCTCGGCCACGTCAAACATCTCGCCCGCGACATTGATCTCAAACGCGACCCGTCCGACGTCATCGACATCGGTCAGAAAAAAGCTGATGCTGTCAAACATCGAGCCACCGGCAGCCGCCAGATTGATGGCGCTGTTGTCGTTGCTGTCAAGCCAGTTCGAACCACCGAAAGTGGTATTGTAGCGGCCATAATTCGAGGTGTTGCGGATCAGGCTCTGATCGTCGGGCGTATCACAGGAACGGCCGCATCGACCGCCAGGGGTTGTGGTGAAGTCACCGACACTTGTGCTGGTCAGCGGCGTCACATCGCCAGGGCCTCCGCCATCCGGTACAGGTGTATAGCTTTCGAAGTCTTCAAAGGCGACGACATGGTCGGTATCGCGGGCGTCGCGATAGCTAGTAGCTGAGGCAACTTGGGATTGATCAAAGGCTCTCCAATCCAAGGTGGCGGCACTCGCGCCGGTTCCCAACAGGGTCGCAGCGACTGCTACGGTTGCAAATTTCTTGATCATGATTCCACTCTCTTTAAATACGCTTACTAGTACAACAAGATCGCACAACTCGGCGGGAAGAAAGCTGTGCGGATTCTGAGAAGACTCCGTCTTCTGTTAATACTTTATTAGGAAATGAAGCCAGAATCAATGGTCTTGGTGTCAACGACATATTGGCTGAATATGCGTCAAGTTGAATCTTGTGGCGTCGCCATCAACAATCCACAAAAATCCGGACAGCAATTGATGCTGCCCGGCGTCAAAACGTTTCTTTTGTATGATCAGGTTACGCGAGTGAGCTGTCGATGCCTTTGCAAGCTTCGACCAAGCCTTTGACCGCCTTGACAGAACTGTCAAACATCGCCTGCTCATCCTTGGTCATCTTGATGTCGATGACCTTTTCGATCCCGCCGGCACCGATGACGGTAGGCACGCCGACATACATGCCTTTCAAACCCAGGGCGCCATCCACATAGGCGGCACAGGGCAGAACCCGTTTCTGATCTTTCAGATAGGCTTCGGCCATTTCAATCGCGGAGGTGGCCGGTGCATAGAATGCGCTGCCGGTTTTCAGCAAGCCGACGATTTCGGCACCGCCATCACGGGTGCGCTGAATGATACCGTCCAGCGTTTCCTGCGTGGTCCAACCCATCGCGACCAGATCGGGCAGCGGAATGCCGGCAACGGTCGAATAGCGCGACAGGGGCACCATGGTATCGCCGTGGCCACCCAGAACGAAGGCAGTGACGTCCTTCATCGAGACGCCAAACTCGGTCGCAAGGAAATGACGGAAACGCGCACTGTCCAGAACGCCCGCCATGCCACATACTTTTTCATGCGGCAGGCCCGAGAATTCACGCAGCGCCCAGACCATCGCGTCAAGCGGATTGGTGATGCAGATCACGAACGCATTGGGTGCGTGATCGCGGATGCCTTCGCCGACCGACTTCATGACCTTGAGGTTGATCCCCAGCAGATCGTCGCGGCTCATCCCCGGCTTGCGAGGAACACCGGCAGTGACGATGCAGACGTCCGCACCGGCGATATCGGCGTAGGACTGGGTGCCCGAGAGCGACGCATCAAAGCCTTCTGACGGGCCGGATTCCGCGATGTCGAGTGCTTTGCCCTCTGGTGTGCCTTCAGCGATATCGAACAGGACGACGTCGCCGAGTTCTTTCAGAGCTGCGAGGTGGGCGAGCGTGCCGCCGATCTGACCTGCTCCGATGAGCGCGATCTTGGGTCTGGCCATGGATTTCTCTCCGATCCGATGAAATTTGCGCGTTGCGTAGTGCGTTAGGCGGCGTCGCGCAAGTGTTCTGCGGTGCGGCGTGGCGGCACGTCACCGCTGGCAGAGGTGCCAGCATTGCGGTAAAGACCAATTAGGGGAATGGGTTACGGGGCAGCGCCTTGCTGGAGTTGAGCATCGGTTTTTTTGCGCTTGCGGCACCGGCGGTTCTGTTCGCGGGCATCTCCAAGGGTGGGTTCGGCTCGGGCGCGGCCTTTGCATCGGCTTCGATTCTCGCCCTGATCCTTGAACCGGGCCAGGCACTTGCCATCATGTTGCCATTGCTGATGCTGATCGATCTGACCGCACTCAAGTCGTATTGGGGAAAGTGGAACTGGTCCGATGCGCGGGTTCTGATCCTCGGCGGATTGCCCGGTGTCGCGCTCGGCGCGTTGCTGTTCAGGAGTGCGGATGCCGACGTACTGCGGTTCTTGATCGGCGCGATTTCAATCGGCTTTGTGGTTTGGCGATTTGCACGGCGCAACGGTCTGATCCGCGTCTCCAGCCGCAAGGCGTCAACGCCCTTGGGGTTGTTTGCCGGCTTGGTCACCGGATTTACCAGCTTTGTGAGCCATGCAGGCGGTCCGCCCGCCGCCGTCTATCTATTGTCGCAAGGGCTGACCAAGCACCAGTATCAGGCCACCAACGTGCTGCTCTTCTGGGTCATCAATATTGCCAAGTTTGTGCCCTATGCGTTTCTTGGCATGTTCACCGCACAGACGGCGTTCGCCGATCTTCTGCTTGCGCCCTTTGCCATACTTGGCGCCTGGCTAGGGGTGCGGGCGCATCGGATTGTCTCCGACACCGTGTTCTTCGGGATAACCTATGTTCTGCTTGCGATTACCGGCAGCAGGCTGATCTGGGATGCGCTGACCTGATCGCACTCAGGCGTCGTTGCCCTCGGGCGGCAACACTTCGGCGAGTTCTTCGAACGACTGACCGGATGCCACGAGGCAGGTCATGCCATTGGGCATCGTCACTGTGATCGTCCAGCTTCCGGTATCGTCAGACGCAAATGTCTCGACCACGGCCCCCTGCGATCCCAGGCCGATACTCTGACGCGTTTCGCCATAATTGCTTGCCAGGCGTTCGACCACGGCGTCACGCGGCGCGCAATTGCGGGCTTGCTGAGCGGCGACATCCTGTGCCGCCAATACCATCAGGCCCAACCCGATGGTCATGTTCAACGCTGCCTTCATCATGGGTCTACCTTTCTGTTTCGATGCACCCGAGGCTGATCCGGGCCGGTTCAGACAGCGGCTTGCTGCCATGACCAATCCTGCCTTCTTGAGTGCTGAAAAGTGGTTAACTCTGCGTGCGGGGCCCGATTGGTACGCATGGACAAAGACAAATTGCTGCATCGCGGCGATTTCAGCTTGAATTTTCCAACCAAAAATGCCCCTTTCCGCGCAACATTGTGACCTGTGGAGAGACTCATGCCATCCAGCGCGCGCCCCTACCGTTCCGTTTTGTACATCCCTGCATCCAAGTCGCGGGCGCTGGAAAAGGCAAAGACGCTTCCGGTCGACGCGATCATCTTCGATCTTGAGGACGCGGTGACACCTGCGGAAAAGGCGAATGCGCGGACCCTTCTCGCGGATGCGCTCGCCGTCGGGGGTTTTGGAAACCGGGTCCGTCTGGTCAGGATCAACGGGCTGGACACCGAATGGGGGCGTGACGATGCGATTGCCGCGCGCGACATGGAATGCGACGCCATCCTGTTGCCCAAGGTCGGCAGTCCGGACGATGTTGATGCGCTTGCCGCGATCACCGGCGACAGTCGCGTCTGGGCGATGATGGAGACACCGCAGGGCATGTTGAACGCCCATGCGATTGCCGCTCATCCGCTTGTAGAGGGCTTCGTTCTCGGCACCAATGATCTGGCCAAGGACCTGAACACCCGCTTCCGCGCCGACCGTGAACCCTTGATCACGGGCTTGGGCCTGTGCCTGCTGGCCGCCAAGGCCGAGGGTGTGATCGTGATCGACGGCGTCTACAACGCCTTCAAGGATGATGCCGGGCTGGAAATTGAATGCAATCAGGGACGCGACATGGGCTTTGACGGCAAATCCCTGATCCATCCAGCACAGGTCGAGATCACCAATCGCGCCTTTGCGCCCTCACCGGACGAGATCGAGCTCGCCCGCCGGCAGATCGCAGCATTTGAGGAAACCGAGGCCAGCGGACAGGGGGTTGCGGTGGTCGATGGCCGCATCGTAGAAAATCTGCACGTTGCCACCGCCCGTGAATTGCTGGCAAAAGCAGAGATGATAGTGGCTTTGCAAGCGGGGTAGTCCGATATGGGCTGGGTACTTCTAATTCTGGGTGTGGCACTGTGGTGGGCCGCACATCTGTTCAAACGTGTGCTGCCGGAACAGCGGGCGGCCATGGGCAATGGCGGCCGAGGTGCGGTCGCTTTGGTGCTCGTGGCGTCGATTGTGTTCATGGTTCTGGGCTTTCGCGCGACGCCTTATGTCGCGGTCTGGGCGCCGCCGACCTTCATGATCCACATCAATAACCTGCTGGTGCTGATTGCGATCTGGATGATGAGCCCCGCGGGCCGGAAGGGTGTTGTTCTGAACAAGGTCCGGCACCCGATGCTGGGCGGGTTCAAGGCCTGGACCTTTGCGCATCTTCTGGTCAATGGGGACCTGGCGTCAATTGTCATGTTCGGCGGTCTTCTGGCCTGGGCGGTCTGCGAAGTCATTGTGATCAACAAGGCAGAGCCCGACTGGACGCCGGGTGCGCCGGGAACACTGGCCAAGGATGCGATGTTCCTTGCGGCATCGGTCGTGTTGCTTGGTGTCATTGGCATGATTCACGGCTGGCTCGGCTACTGGCCGTTCCCTCAATAAGGTCTCAGGGCATGAGCACGATTTACCGGTTCCTCTCGGAAGAGGACACATCCGCCTTTTGTCACAAGGTCAGCGCGGCGCTGGCAAAGGGTTGGTCGCTATATGGATCACCCACGCAGACGTTTGATGCCGCAAGCGGCACCATGCGTTGTGGTCAGGCGGTGATCAAAGAGATCGGCGCGGACTATTCCCCCGACATGAAACTGGGAGAACAGTAAATGGCGACCAAGACCAATTCGGGCAGGTTCTTTGAGGATTACGCCGTTGGCGATGTGCTGAACCATCCCGTGCCGCGCACGGTCAAGATGGGCGAGCGGGCACTGTACCACATGCTGTATCCGGCGCGCCATGCGCTGCATTCGTCGGACCAGTTCGCACAGAGCTGCGGTCTGCCGTTCAGCCCGCTGGACGATCTGGTGGCGTTTCACGTGGTGTTTGGCAAGACCGTGCCGGATGTGTCGCTGAACGCGGTGGCCAACCTTGGTTACGCCGAGGGCCGGTGGCTGCGCTCGGTCTGGCCGGGTGACACCCTGCGATCCGTCTCAGAGGTCATCGGGGTCAAGCAAAACAGCAATGGCAAGACCGGGGTGGTCTATGTGCGCACCACGGGTATGAACCAGCACGACGAGAATGTGCTGGAATATGTCCGCTGGGTGATGGTGCGCAAACGCGATGCCGACGCGCCCGCACCTGATCCGGTGGTGCCGGACCTGGCCAAGGTGGTCGCGCCGACGGATCTGGTCGTTCCGGACGGTCTGGATTTCACCAATTACGATTTTGCGCTCGCCGGAGAGCCGCACCGCTGGGGCGATTACGAGATCGGCGAACAGATCGACCACGTCGATGGTGTGACCATCGAAGAGGCCGAACACATGATGGCAACGCGGCTTTGGCAGAATACCGCCAAGGTACATTTTGACATCAACGCCCGTCCCGATGGCAGCCGGCTGATCTATGGTGGCCACGTGATCTCGATGGCGCGTGCCCTTTCGTTCAATGGGCTGGCCAACGCCCAAATGATCGTCGGGCTGAATGCGGGGGCCCACGCCAACCCGTGCCTGTCCGGTGATACGGTCTATGCCTGGTCCGAAGTTCTCGACAAGGCCGAGACGGCGGCGCCCGGTGTCGGTGCACTCCGCCTGCGTCTTGTCGCCACAAAGGGTCACACGCCGTCCGATCTGCGCGACGAGGACGGCAGGTACCGCTCCGAGGTGCTGCTTGATCTTGATTACTGGGCGCTGATCCCGGTCTGATCGGTACGCAGGTCGCACACATCCCCTCACTTTGGCGTAGGGTCGGCGCAAGCGGGCGGAAATCTGTTATGCTGGGAACATTGGCTGACAGATTCAGGATCGAAGGGATTTGCCCGTGGCGGAACGACACAAGGAACTCGATTATCTGCCTGACAATTCCGAAGTCATAGCCTCGTCCGGCGCGCCGATGGCTCATTGGCTGTTGCGATTTGCCCTGTCGGCGACGTTCTTGTTTCACGGGCTGGGCAAACTGGGCGATATCTCCGCATCGGCGGAGAGTTTCGGCCTGTCCACTTCTGTCCTGGCTGCTGCGACACTCGTCGAGCTTGCCGCACCCGCTGCGCTGATCGTGGGCGGCAGCATGTCAAACCAATGGGGAGACATACTGACCCGACTGGGGGGCCTCTTTGCTATTGTCGTGCTGATCGGGGCAATCTCGGTTGCCCATTGGGGGCAGTGGAGCTTTGCGCCAACTGAATCGCACCCGTTGGGTGGAATGGAGTTTCAGGTAACGCTGGTCGCGATCAGCCTGTTCTTCATGCTGCGCGGGAACAGCGCATAGCGAACCGTATGCGCCGGAGCGGCAGGCGGGCCTTTGCCGGATATGCGCGCCCATCAAAATGTCGTACGATCTGCCCGATGTGGCGCATGTTCCATTTATCTCTGATTATCGTCGTGCTTGCCGCCGGGCGGGCACTCTCCTGCGATCTGGCGTTGGTCCTGGCCGTAGACGTGTCCGGATCCGTCGATGATGAGGAGTATCGCCTTCAGATGGATGGGCTTGCCCATGCGCTCCGCGATGGCGTCATCTCCGAAGCTCTCGTTCGTGGGCAGGCGCAGGTGATGCTTGTACAATGGACAGGATCGAGCCGGCAACAGATCACCATACCCTGGACAGGGGTGAGCAGTTTTGACGCACTGGATTCACTGGCGGATCGGGTTGCAGGCGATCCACGCATCTGGCGCAATTACTCGACTGCGATCGGTGACGCGCTGGAATTCGTGCTTCCCGCTTTCGCTCAGGTTCAACATTGCAAGCGGCACCTGATCGACGTCTCCGGTGACGGGCAGTCAAACGAGGGCAGGCCACCCACTGACATGCATGAAAGGCTGAGGCGGGCCGGGATTACCGTCAATGCCATCGCGATCGAGGCGTCGGAGCCGGACCTGACAGCATATTTCTACGAAAATGTCATCGTCGGGGAAGGCGCATTTGTGATCACGGCGTCCAGCTTTGACGACTATCCTGACCGAATCCGCAAGAAGCTGTTGCGCGAAGTCACCAGACAGTCGGCTCGGAGCGGGCTGAACCCCGCCGTTCGATAGCTCAGCCGGCAGGGGCGATTCATTTGTGTGGCAACAATCAATGACCTGCAAATGACGGTTGTATTGTGATCACAGCTTGATCGACTGTGATCACAAGTTAGCGTTAAACCGGAAAACCGCGCCAATACACCGCGCCTAAATTTGCGACGCACGGGTGACAGCGGGCGAAAAAAGTTTAAAAACAGGCAAAAGCATCTGCAAAGGACCCGCCATGGCTGACGTCAATCGGGGCAATCGCCCGCTCTCACCGTTCATGATCGGGCAGTATTATCGCCCTCAGATGACTTCGATTTCATCCATCTTGGTGCGTATCACCGGGATCGCCTCACTTGGTACCGCGTTTCTCATCGTGCTCTGGCTCTTATCCGCCGCGTCATCGGAGAGCGCGTTCGCCGTCGTCGATGGCCTGTTGCGAAGCTTTGTCGGCGATGTTCTCATGCTGCTCGCGACCTGGGCAATATGGTATCATGTGCTTGGGCGACTGCGTCATGTCATCTGGGATTTTGGATATCTGCTTGAGGTCAGCGTCTCGGAACGAATGGGGCTTGGCATGTTCATCGGGGCAACCGTGCTGACACTTGTTACGGCAATCTTGGTGTAAGGAGGATGGCTATGAGATATCTAACCGACCGCAAGCGTGCCCAGGGTCTTGGTTCCTCCAGGCATGGGACAGACCATCACTGGCAGATGTTGGTCAGTTCCATCCTGCTATGTGTTCTTGTTCCGCTCTTCGTTTTTACGTTCGGCATCGGTCTGGGCGGCACCTATGAAGAAGTGATCGCCTATTTCGGCCGGCCTTTCCCGGCCATCCTGACCGCGCTGACGCTGATCGTCGGCATCAACCACATCAAGTGCGAGACCCAGGAAGCGATCGAGGACTACATGGGCGGTACTTCAAGCAAACTGGCCTATGTCGCTGTGGGTGCATTCTCATACACACTGATCGCAGCGGGTCTCTTCGCTCTCGTCAAAATCGCTCTCTAAGGCGCGCCAAGGAAAAACGAAAATGACTGCAACATACGAATACGAGACGCATGAATATGACGTCGTGGTCGTCGGAGCAGGGGGCGCGGGCCTTCGCGCGACTCTGGGCATGGCAGAGCAGGGACTGCGCACCGCCTGTGTGACCAAGGTCTTTCCGACCCGCTCGCACACGGTTGCCGCTCAGGGTGGCATTGCCGCGTCGCTGTCCAACATGGGCCCCGACAACTGGCAGTGGCATATGTATGACACGGTCAAGGGCTCTGACTGGCTGGGCGACACAGACGCGATGGAGTACCTCGCGCGCGAAGCCCCAAAGGCGGTTTATGAACTGGAGCACTACGGCGTTCCGTTCAGCCGGACCGAAGAGGGCAAGATCTATCAACGCCCCTTTGGCGGTCACACCACCGAGTTCGGAGAAGGTCCGGCGGTGCAGCGTACCTGTGCTGCGGCCGACCGGACCGGGCACGCGATCCTGCACACGCTCTATGGTCAGAGCCTGAAGAACAATGCCGAGTTCTACGTCGAATATTTCGCAATCGACCTGATCATGTCCGAGGATGGCGTGTGTCAGGGTGTGGTTTGCTGGAAACTGGATGACGGCACCATGCATGTGTTCAGCGCCAAGACAGTGGTGCTGGCAACCGGTGGCTACGGGCGTGCTTATTTCTCGGCGACATCCGCTCATACTTGCACCGGCGACGGTGGCGGCATGGTGGCGCGCGCCGGATTGCCAATGCAGGACATGGAATTTGTCCAGTTCCACCCGACCGGCATCTATGGCTCCGGCTGTCTGATTACCGAAGGGGCGCGGGGCGAAGGCGGATACCTGACCAACTCGGAAGGTGAGCGGTTCATGGAGCGCTATGCGCCACAGTACAAGGATCTCGCACCGCGTGACTATGTCAGCCGATCGATGACGATGGAAATCCGCGAGGGTCGGGGTGTCGGCGAAGAGGGCGACCATATTCACCTGAACCTGTCGCATCTGCCGCCAGAGGCGCTGCACGAACGTCTCCCGGGTATTTCGGAAAGCGCCAAGATTTTTGCAGGCGTCGATGTGACCAAGGAGCCGATTCCCGTGATCCCGACCGTGCACTACAATATGGGTGGTATCCCGACGAACTATTGGGGCGAGGTGCTGAACCCGACGGCGGAAGATCAGCACGCGATCGTTCCCGGGCTGATGGCCGTGGGCGAAGCGGGCTGTGCCTCGGTCCATGGCGCCAACCGGTTGGGGTCGAACTCGCTAATCGACCTCGTGGTGTTTGGTCGCGCCGCCGCGATCCGAGCCGGCAAGGTGGTGGATCCGTCCAAGGCCAATGCCAAGCCAAATCAGGCGTCTGTCGATGCGGCATTCGACCGGTTCGATACCCTGCGCAACGCGCAGGGTGCGGTGCCGACCGCCGATCTGCGCCTTGAGATGCAGAAATGCATGCAGGCCGATGCGGCGGTCTTCCGGACCTCAAAGACGCTGGCGGAAGGCGTCAAGAAGATGGACGAGATTGCCGCCAAGATGTCCGACATCAAGGTGACAGACCGCAGCCTCGTCTGGAACAGCGACCTGATGGAGACGCTGGAACTGACCAATCTGATGCCAAACGCCTTAGCCACGATCACCGGAGCCGAGGCGCGTCACGAGAGCCGGGGTGCCCATGCACACGAAGATTTCCCGGATCGCAATGACGACGACTGGCGGGTCCATACGATCAGCCGGGTGAACGAGCGCGATGTGGAACTGTCTTATCGACCGGTCGTTGTCGATCCGCTTTCGACCGAAGCCGAAGGCGGTATCAGCCTCAAGAAGATCGCACCCAAGGCCCGGACGTTCTAGGGCGGGCGAGGGACATTGGGCACAGGACCAGATAGCAGAGCCAGACGTCTGATCATCCATTGCGGTGTTCAGAAGACCGGCTCGACCTCGTTGCACCATTTTCTCGGTCGCAACCAGGACGGGCTGCTGGGCCGGGTTCGGGTGCTGACTCCCGCCAAGGGGTCTGCGACCCGTGATCTGGGCAATGCGGCAATGCGCTTCAGCCTGCGCCCGTCGGAAATACGTCTATCGCGCTTGCGCGACTGTGCGCGCCGCTTGCGCAACGACATACTGGATGAGAGCGTAGGAACGGTGCTGATCAGCCACGAGAACCTGCTTGGGGCGATGCCGGGGAATGGCGGTACGGCGACGCTCTATCCTGCGCTGGAGAACATTGTCGGGGTGCTCGATGCGGCCTTTGACCCGCTGGTTCCGGAATTTGTGGTCTATACCCGCGAGATGTCGGACTGGAAACGCAGTGTGCACGGTCAGGCGATACGATCCGACGGCTACACCGAGACATTTGTTGATTTCCTCGCCGCGACCGAAGCCTGCGCAAGCTGGGCGGCGGTGCGGCAACGCCTGGCCACGGCGGTCGGAGCCGCCCGCTCAACCGTGTTCCGGGTCGAGGATGAACCGGACGAGGCGCGGCCGGGCCAACAACTTTTGCGCCATGCCGGGGTGAGCGCGGCGGAAATTGCCGCGCTACGTCCGGTGCGCGGGCGCAGAAATGTGCGCATGACTGCGGGCGGACTCGAGTTTCAGCGCCTGGTCAACCAGCTTGGACTAGATAGACATGCGCGCCGTGCGATTGCTGAATTGATCGCCGGGAACCAAAGGTTGTTCGCGTCGTGACCCCGATCAGCGATCATATGTTCCGGCGCGCGTTGCGCCAGCGCGGGTTGGTGGCGGTTCCCAACAAGGGTCATCACGACTATCTGCGCAGCTTTGGGGCGGAGACCGACGTGATCGTGGATGTGGGCGTGCACAGGGGCACGCCGCAATTGTACCGGGCCTTTCCCGATCGAAAGTTTGTCTTGATCGATCCGCGTTCGGAGGCCGAGGCCGAGACGCTCGCACATGGCGCGCCGGACGATTTCGATTTTCACGGCTGTGCGGTCGGTGCCGTCGAAGGCGAAATGGATCTGCGCATCCCGACGATGCGGCGCGGGAAAAACCCGGCGATGGCGGGGTTCAAATCCATTGCGGGGCCGATGGCCAGAGCAGTGAACGGTTATGATCTGCGCAAGGTGCCTGTGGTGCCGCTTGACCAGATCATGCAACGATATCCCGGCCGCGTGGGTCTCAAGATCGACACCGAAGGTTATGAGCTTGAAGTGTTGCAGGGCGCGGCACGGACCCTGCTGCGCTGCGACTTCGTAATTGTCGAACTGTCGATAACCCATAGGTTTGACGATATCGCACCGCCCAGCCGGATTGTCGCCGAACTGGCCCGTGCCGGGCTTGAATTGCGTGATATCCTGCGCACCACCGGCGATGGCCAAGGCGGCGTACAACCGCGCCTGTTTGATGCTCTTTTCACGAGATGGGAGGCCAGAAACTGATGTGCCGTCCCGGTCCGACACAAACGTGGTCCAAACCGCCACACCCAATTTTCCGCCCAGTGAGGTATTTGCAATGGTCCAACTGACGCTCCCCAAGAACAGCCGTATCACCACCGGAAAGACCTGGCCGAAGCCGGAGGGTGCGACCAACGTCCGCAAGTTCCAGATCTATCGCTGGACCCCGGATGATGGTCAGAACCCGCGCGTGGACACGTATTTTCTTGATATGGACAAATGCGGCCCGATGATTCTCGATGCGCTGATCAAGATCAAGAACGAGATCGATCCGACGCTGACATTCCGGCGGTCCTGTCGCGAAGGGATATGCGGGTCTTGCGCGATGAACATCGACGGGATCAATACTCTGGCTTGCATCTACGGACTGGACGAGGTCAAGGGCGATGTCAAAATCTATCCGCTGCCGCATATGCCGGTGGTCAGGGACCTGATCCCCGATCTGACGCATTTTTATGCCCAGCATGCAAGCATCATGCCGTGGCTCGAAACCAAGACCAACCGCCCGGCGAAAGAGTGGAAACAGTCGATTGAGGACCGCAAGAAGCTGGACGGCCTCTATGAATGCGTGATGTGCGCATCGTGCTCGACATCCTGCCCGTCCTACTGGTGGAATGGCGACCGCTATCTCGGGCCCGCAGCGCTTCTGCACGCCTATCGCTGGATCATCGACAGTCGTGACGAGGCGACAGGCGAGCGGCTGGACGAGTTGGAAGACCCTTACAAGCTGTATCGGTGCCACACGATCATGAACTGTGCCAAGACCTGTCCAAAGGGGCTGAACCCGGCCAAGGCGATTGCCGAGATCAAGCACATGATGGTGGAACGCTCGGTCTAGCGGCGATCGCCCGGCGTTTACCACGACACTCAAACAATGCTAGGCTGCCCTAATCCGGGAGGGTCCAGCATGGCTTCTTGCGTCACCATTCTTGTCGGCACCACAAAGGGGGCGTTCCTGTTGACGGGCATGCCCGGTGGCTTGGAATGGTCCGTTTCAGGCCCTCATTGCGACGGCTGGTCGATCAATCATGTGATTGGCGATCCGGCGACGGGTACGATCTGGGCCGGTGGCGGTGGTGATTGGACCGGCGCAGGGGTGTGGCGCTCGGACAATGGCGGTGCCGACTGGGTGCTTTCGAAACTTTCGCCCGGCCAGATCGACGAATGGGCCGCGAACGACCCCGATACGGCAGCATTTCTCAACTGGGAACCGGTGGAGTCGCCGTTTGACGCCGACATGAAGGCGGTCTGGGCGCTGCACCACGCGCATGGCACGCTCTATGCGGGCACAAATCCCGCGAGCTTGCTGGCAAGCGGTGACAGCGGCATCACTTGGGCAAGTGTTGACGCGCTGTCCGAACATCCGTCGCGAGAGACATGGAATCCCGGTGCGGCCGGACTTGTCATGCACACCATCGTCAGTGATCCCGATAGCCCTGAGAAACTCTGGACCGGCATCAGCGCCGCCGGCGTCTTTGCCACAGAGGATGGGGGTGTCAGCTGGGATCGACGCAACCGGCTTTCGAACGCCGAAGCCTGTGCGGACCATCATCACCCGGCTGCCCCGCGCGACGGTGAGATCGGCCATTGTGTGCACAATATGGTGCGCGCGCCGGGCGCAGACCTGCTGTACCAGCAGAACCACCATGGTGTGTGGAAGTCCGGAGATGGTGGGCGCACATGGGCGGACATCACGGCTGGCTTGCCATCGACGTTCGGCTTTCCCATCGCTGTCCATCCGCGAGATCAGAACACGATCTGGGTTCTGCCGCTCAACAGTGATGCCGGAGGGCGCTATCCTCCCAACGCCTCGGCAGCCGTGTGGAAATCGGAGGACGGCGGAGAAAGCTGGGCTGCACAACAAGATGGTCTGCCGATCGAAAACTGCTATTTTACGGTACTCCGGCAAGCGATGGCGACGGATCGAGGCGACCCGACTGGTGTCTATTTCGGTACGAATACAGGCTCGGTGTTTGCCAGCGCCGATGAGGGCGAAAGCTGGACAGAGATCGCGCGACATCTGCCGACGGTCCTGTCGGTTGAAACGCTTGAGCGCTCAAGTTGATCGCAGACCTGTAAACATGGTTGTCCTGCTCCTCCTCCTGATCGGGGTTGCCGCCTATTTTTTCTGGCGTTCGCAGACATCGACGTTGACGCGGCAATGCCGGTGGCGCGCCGACCGGACGGTGGCCGAGGACTACTATCATTGTCTCGCCTGCGGCGGTCAGATCAGGACAGGCGATGATCATGCGCCACGTGCATGTGTGGCCCGTATGCCACGAGACTCTTCCTGATCAAGCGCTGCAAAAGAAATTTCATGTTGCTGCATTTTCCCTCTTGCCAGGAATCACATTTGGTCCGATATGCGGCTTCAAGACGCCAACGCACGCGCCTCTGTCCCAAGGGCCAACCCCCCATGGTTACGTAGCGACGGTAACGTCTCTGAATGGAAGTGAGCGGTCATATATGGCCGGGTCTATTGGAGATGACCATGAACGCTATCGTAACCGACTTGTCGGCCGTCGCCCGTATTGCGCCTGCTGCCTATCCCGCAACTCGCATCGAGTCGTTCCTGAAAACCACCCGGTTTGATCGGCCCACCCTTGTCCTGGATATCGAGGCCGTTGCCCGTCAGTACCGCGCACTCAAGGCCGGCTTGGGCCGTGCACACATCCACTATGCGGTCAAAGCCAACCCGCAGCGCGAGATCATTGAGGCTCTGGTGAACCTGGGTTCGGGCTTTGATGCGGCCAGCCGTGCGGAAATCGAACTGTGCCTCAGCCAGGGCGCCGACCCCGATCACATCTCGTTTGGCAATACCGTCAAGCGCGCTTCCGACATTGTCTTTGCCCACCACGCCGGTGTGTCGCTGTTTGCTGCCGATGCCGAGGAAGAACTGGAGAAAATCGCGGAGTTCGCTCCAAACAGCCGGGTTTACATCCGCCTGATTGTCGATGCGTCCGAAGCCGACTGGCCGCTGTCGCGCAAATTCGGCTGTGCCCGTGAGAAGGCGATCAAGCTGCTGGACATGGCGGTTGACCTCGGCCTGTCTCCGGTGGGCTTTTCGTTCCATGTTGGCAGCCAGACCCGGCGCGCCGATATGTGGACCGCGACGTTGGATCAGGTTGCGCAAATCTGGCGCGACGCAAAGGCGGCAGGTCACGACCTGAGCCTGTTGAACATCGGCGGTGGTTTCCCGGCCTTCTACGGCGAAGAGATCGAAGCACCGACGCCATATGCGGCAAAGGTGATCGACCTGATCGCCGCCCGCTTTGGCGACGTGCCGCAGATCATGGCGGAACCTGGCCGCGGGATGGTGGCCGAGGCTGGCATGATTGCCGCTGAAGTCCTGCTGGTCTCGAAGAAATCGGACAGCGACATGTTCCGCTGGGTGTATCTGGACATCGGCAAGTTCTCGGGCCTGGCCGAGACCATGGACGAAGCCATCCGATACCAGTTCGTGACCGACCGTGACCACGAGGAGACAGGCCCTTGTATTCTTGCCGGCCCGTCCTGCGACAGCGCCGATGTGCTCTATGAAAAGCGTCCCGTGTCGCTGCCGGTCGGGCTGCGTTCAGGCGACCGGTTCATCATTCGCAACTGTGGTGCCTATACATCGACATACGCGTCGATCGGTTTTAACGGCTTTCCGCCACTCGACGTTGTGGTGATCTGAACTCCGAGGGGGAGGAGCAGGGCGGGCGCTTTCCCTGCCCCGACTTCTGGCGCACTCTCTGGGTGTTCGACAACCGGAGTGCGCCAGATGCCGTTTGACCCCCCCGCCGATGCCGAGGCCCGCCGCGCCGTGGCACCGGTGATCTGCTATCCGCCTGACACACTGCCGGCACCCGATCTGGCGCTATACCTGGCCACGCGGGCCAGGGCTATCAAGGCGGCCGAGATTCTGGTGCCGCCGCGTGAAGCGGCCTGTTTCAGCGTTCCAGCCGGGCATTTCTTTCGCATCAGTTCGGTTGAGGGCCCGCAGGTCGGGGACCTGAACCTGTGGCATGCGTCCACGCTTGACGAGCGGTTCTATTCTGGCAAGACCCGCGCGCTGCACGGTACGCATCTGACCACGGGCCAGAGAATGTGGAGCAGCTTTCCGCATTTGCGTCCGATGGCGACAATCGTGGCCGATACGCTGGACTGGTATGGCAAGGACCGCTTTGGCGGATCGGTGCATGACGTGATCGGAACGCGCTGTGATCCCTATACCGGCAACCTGCTGGCTGGTGGCCAGTATCATCATTGCTGTCACTCCAACCTCACCCGCGCGCTCGCGGATCAGACCGGGATGTCGCTGGCCGAAGCAGAACCCTATGTGCATGACGTGCTGAACGTGTTCATGTGCACCGGATTTACCCGTGACACCGGGCAATACTTCATGAAGGCAAGCCCCGTGCGACCGGGTGATTATCTCGAGTTCTTTGCCGAGATCGACCTGTTGGGGGCCCTCAGCGCCTGTCCGGGCGGAGATTGCAGCACCGAGCATTCGAGCGATGCCGCGCCGTGCTATCCGCTGCTGATCGAGACATTCGCGCCTGATGCCACCGAGTTGAACGGGTGGCAAAGCCCCGCACTCAACAGATATGACGGCAGCCACGGGCGCTGATTTGATAGAGATCTGGCGCTGGTTTGGTCAGGCAAAGGCCGCGGTGAGGGCGATTTCGACCATGTCGCCAAAGCTGGTTTCGCGCTGATCCGAGGGAAGTGCCTCGCCGGTGATGAGGTGATCAGAAACGGTCAAAACCGCCAGCGCGCGCCGATTGTAGCGAGCGGCCAAGGTATAGAGTTCGGCGGCCTCCATCTCGACGCCGAGAATGCCGTGGCGCACCATCTGTTCATTCAGATCAGGGCGTTCGTCGTAAAATACATCCGAGGAATAGATTCCGCCGATATGCGTCTGTGTTGCCTTGTTCGCCGCAGCGTCTGATGCCGCCCGCAACAGGGACCAATCCGCACAGGGTGCAAAGGACAGTTCCTTGAAGATGCCACGAGAGGGGGTGGTCAGGGTGCTTGCGGTCATCGCAAGGATCACATCCCGTACCGCCACATGATCCTGCATGCCCCCGCAGGAGCCGATCCGTATCAATGTTTTGGCGTCATAGTCGCGAATCAGCTCGTTCACGTAAATGGACAGCGATGGCATACCCATACCGCTGCCCTGAATAGTAACCCGGTGCCCGTTCCAGAGCCCGGTAAACCCCAGCATGCCACGCACATCGTTGACCAATTCGACGTCGCGCAAAAACGTTTCCGCAGCCCATCTTGCGCGATAGGGGTCTCCCGGTAACAATACGGTTTCCGCAATCGTTCCGGGCTTTGCGCCGATATGAATTGTCATGCTGGGGCTTGCCTGACTCAGATTTCCAAATCAGTGATATCCGTGCCCTTTGCGAGGGCATCGTGAATCCATTGAGGTTTGCGCCCGCGACCGGACCAGGTTTGTTTCGGATCGTCGGGATTGCGGTATTTCGCCTTGGTCTTTGGGACTTTGGCTGATTTGCGTTTGACGACATCGTCCGACAATTCGCTTAGTTCGAAGCCGTATTCAGCCGCGGCCCGTTCTGCTGCTTCCAATGCATCTTTGCGCTCGCGCTTTTCGGCGTTCTTTATTGCTTTCTCGACATCCTTGCCGAGCTGCCTCAGCTCTTTTCGCGACATCAATTCAAGATCTATCGTCATACGTTTCTCCCTGTGAACGTATATGACGCGGATTGGCGTCATATATTGACACATTAGCGGTCATTGCGACGCGCTTCAGCGCCAAAATCGATATTGGATCGATTATTTTCTATTGCGCAGCAATTGCTGCGGGATCCACGAGCGCCACGATGTCCGTCATGATTGCATTTAGCTCGAAATCCTTGGGAGTATATACCTTTGAAACGCCCATCTTTTGCAACCTTAGAGAATCTTCGTCAGGTATGATTCCGCCTACGATCACGGGAATGTGTGCGAGTCCAGCCGCCTGCATCTTGGTGATGACGTCTTCGACCAATGGAATATGGCTGCCTGAGAGAATCGAGAGACCGACAACATGTGCGTCAGTTGCCTGAACCGAAGCAACGATTTCCTCTGGTGTGAGACGAATTCCGTCATATGAGATATCCATGCCGCAATCCCGAGCGCGGAACGCGATTTGTTCGGCACCGTTGGAGTGTCCATCCAAACCGGGCTTGCCGACCAGAAATTTCAGGCGCCGCCCCAACCGGTCACTGACGGCATTCACAGCCTCGCGAATATCGTCCAGCCCTTCGGTCTTGTTCGAAGGCGAGCCTGAAACCCCCGTGGGGCCGCGATAGGTGCCAAAGACCTGACGCATCTGCTTTGCCCATTCACCCGTGGTGGCGCCGGCCTTGGCGGCCGCAATCGACGGTTCCATGACATTTGCACCGTTCGAGGCGGCCTCACGCAGGGCTGTCAGTGCTGCTTTGACGGCATTTTCATCACGTTCGGCCCGCCACGCATTCAGCCGGTTGATCTGATCCTGTTCGACGGCTGGGTCGACGACCATGATGCCGCCGTCTTCACTCATCAAAGGGGAAGGTTCGGTCGTGGTGAACTTGTTCACGCCGACAACCGTGGTTTCACCGGCTTCGATCCGGTTCAGACGCTCGGCATTGGATTCCACGAGCCGGGATTTCATGTATTCGATGGAGGAAATAGCACCGCCCATGCTATCGAGATTGGCAAGTTCCGCGCGGGCTCCGTCTTTGAGTTCTTCGACCTTGGCATCGACGACCGGGTTCTTGTCGAACAGATCGCCATATTCCAACAGGTCGGTCTCAAATGCGAGAATTTGCTGCATCCGCATTGACCATTGCTGATCCCAGGGGCGGGGCAGGCCAAGCGCTTCGTTCCACGCCGGCAGTTGCACAGCGCGGGCCCGCGCATTCTTGGACAGGGTCACGGCCAGCATCTCGATCAGGATACGATAGACGTTGTTTTCCGGTTGCTGTTCGGTTAGGCCGAGCGAATTGACCTGAACGCCATACCGAAATCTGCGCATCTTGGCGTCGGCAACTCCATAGCGATGTTCGCAAATTTCATCCCAAAGATCGACAAATGCCCGCATTTTGCACATTTCAGTAACGAATCGAATTCCCGCGTTCACAAAGAACGAGATTCGTCCGACAAGCGCAGGAAAATCCTCGGCAGGTACACGGGGCTGCAATTCATCCAGCACGGCAATCGCGGTGGCCAACGCAAAGGCCAATTCCTGTTCTGGCGTCGCACCGGCCTCTTGCAGGTGATAGGAACACACGTTCATCGGGTTCCATTTGGGCACGTTGGCATAGCAATATTCGGCCACATCCGCGATCATCTTGAGCGATGGCTTGGGCGGGCAGACATAGGTTCCCCGGCTGAGATACTCCTTGATGAGATCATTCTGCACGGTGCCTTGCAGCTTGCTGATATCCGCGCCTTGTTCTTCTGCGGCGGCGATGTAGAGCGCCAGGAGCCAGGGGGCCGTGGCGTTGATCGTCATAGAGGTGTTCATCTGTTCCAGAGGGATCTGGTCGAACAGCGTGCGCATGTCGCCCAGATGGCAGACGGGAACGCCAACTTTGCCGACTTCGCCGCGTGCCAGCGTATCGTCGCTGTCGTATCCTGTTTGCGTTGGCAGGTCGAACGCGACAGAGAGCCCGGTCTGTCCTTTCGCAAGGTTGCTGCGATACAGCGCGTTGCTTGCATGTGCCGTCGAGTGGCCGGCATATGTCCGGATCAGCCAGGGGCGGTCTTTTTGCGTCATGTCGGGCCTCGATGTTGCTCGAAGAAATTTTATTGCGTATCGGCTTTCTAAACAGAAATTTTCGACCGTTGTCAATTCGCTGCATTGCGGCAAAGATGCTTAGCTTGCAAGGGCGCGCTGCATCCGGGTGCTGGTCCGAAAATGCAACAGATACCGCAATAGCCCAACGTCTTCCTTGCTGATTTCCACAAACCCTTGCCGTTCATAAAGTGCGCGTGCGCGCGGATTGCTGTCGATGACGTCAAGCCGGACTTTGGACATTCGCAGATGTCGCGCCGTATCCACGATCGCGCTCAGCAGGGCGGTTCCTACTCCGCGTCCGCGCGCTTCTTTGGAAACGAATATCCCGTCCATCAAGAGCACACCGTCTTCTATGTCACGTTCGAGCAGTTCAAGAATTGGGCCGCGCCACAGCGCGCCAACCCAGCCATAGCTGGCGGCCAGATCGGAGAAGCCACCGCCGAGCAGGGATCCTTCCGCTGTCTTGAACCCGGCCATGCCGAGCAGATTTCCGTTGCGATCACGTGCAGCCAGCGCAAATTCCGGATCAAGGTTGGATGTGATGAACTCGAGCGCCCGCGCCTCTGGCCACATGATGCGCCCGAGTTTGCCGCG
The DNA here is from genome assembly GCF_032595355.1 of Sedimentitalea todarodis. Classification (NCBI taxonomy): domain Bacteria; kingdom Pseudomonadati; phylum Pseudomonadota; class Alphaproteobacteria; order Rhodobacterales; family Paracoccaceae; genus Sedimentitalea; species Sedimentitalea todarodis. Next base: position 71,711 of record NZ_JASMWN010000017.1, read on the forward strand.
AAAGGCCTGCCAAAATAGCAGCGCCGCCAGTTCGCGTTCGTGGGGGTGGAACCCGGGTGCGACTTCGATATGGGTGATGTGATGGTCCGTCGTCATGAAAGAGATATTTACCTTGCGGGTGCGACTTGCAAGGATCAGCCATGACTACAAGTATCGAACTACCGCTCTGGTTGCTGCTGCTGATCCTTGGATTTGCCGCGATCGCGGCGCTGGACAAGGTAATGATCCCGTCCGTGCGCTGGTTTTTCCGTCGCAGGCTGGAGCGTGCGGTCGCGCGGCTGAATACGCGGCTGGAGCGCCCGATTCAACCGTTCAAACTGGCGCGGCGGCGCGACATGATCCAGCGGCTGATCTATGATCCGCAGGTCAGTCAGGCTGTTGTCGATCACGCACGTGCGAAAGGGGTGCCAGAGAGTGTCGCCTTTGAAGAGGCCAGCCGATACGCTCGGGAGATCGTCCCCTCGTTTTCGGCCTCGGCCTATTTTGGCTTCGCAATTCGTGCTGCCCGAATCCTGTCGAATGCGCTCTATCGTGTCAGGCTCGGGCACCATGACGAAGCCGCGCTCAGCGAGATTGATCCAGAGGCGACGGTCGTTTTCGTGATGAACCATCGAAGCAACATGGACTACGTGCTCGTCACCTATCTGGCGGCGGAAAGATCGGCGCTGTCCTATGCGGTTGGGGAATGGGCGCAGGTCTGGCCGCTGAGTGGTCTGATCCGGGCCATGGGGGCCTATTTCATTCGACGGAAATCCCGCAATGAGCTGTATCGCAAGGTCCTGGCACGTTACGTCAGGCTCGCGACTGATGCTGGGGTTACACAGGCCATGTTTCCGGAAGGCGGGCTGAGCCAGTCCGGCGCGTTGATGCCGCCAAAGCTGGGTCTGCTGAAGTATATTGTTGATGATTTCGACCCAGAGGGGCGGGATGTGGTCTTTGTTCCGGTTGCGCTGAATTATGATCGGGTCCTGGAGGACCGCATCCTGGTTGCCGCGGCGCATGATCCAAAAGGGCGTTTCAATGCGCGGATCGGGGTGGTTGCGGCGAAGTCCGTCAAACAATTGTGGCTGCGCCTGATCGGGCGCTATCATCGGTTCGGCTATGCGGCCGTCAGTTTTGGCGAGCCCTTGTCGCTGCGCACGCTGCATGGCCAGGTCACGGGGGATGCGACTGTTCCGCTGGCCCGCATGCTGATCGCAGAGATCGGGGCGATCGTTCCCATGTTGCCCGTGCCAATCGTTTCATGGCTGCTGATCGAACGGGGGCCAATGACCCGTGCAGACGTCGAAATTGCTTTCGGAGCCATTCTGAGGAAATACCCCGAAGCGCATGTGCATCTGCCGAGAGACAACCGCGATTATGGTGCGGAGGTTGGTTTGCGCAATTTGCTGGAGCGCAAGATCCTGAAACTCGAAGGCGACGCGTACCATGTGGTGCCTGATCAGGTCGAGATCGTGAAGTACTATGCCAACTCCATTCGCCATCTCATGGTCGAGCGGGCGCCCCTCGATTCTGCGCAAGCAAAGGAAGATGCTGCAACTGCAGGGTCATAAAATTACAAAATCAACGCAATTGGTGTTGCAATATTACGCGACGCTTCCTATTCCCTTTTCCATACGCGATTCTGCATTGCGGCAAACAACAGAAGACAGGAGGCCTTCATGGCTCTGGACACCAACAGCGACATTGCCCCCTACGAGGCACCAGAGAAAGATCTCTATGAGGTCGGCGAGATCCCACCCTTGGGCTACGTGCCAAAACAGATGTATGCTTGGGCGATCCGCAAGGAACGTCACGGCGAACCGGACACTGCGATGCTGCAAGAGGTGCTGGACGTGCCTGCGCTGGACAGCCACGATGTCCTGGTTCTGGTGATGGCGGCTGGCGTGAATTACAACGGCGTCTGGGCCGCTCTGGGCAAACCGATCAGCCCGTTTGATGGGCACAAGCAGCCCTATCATATTGCAGGGTCGGATGCGTCGGGCATCGTCTGGGCGGTGGGTGACAAGGTGACCCGCTGGAAGATCGGCGACGAGGTCGTGATTCACTGTAACCAGGATGATGGCGACGACGAGGAATGCAACGGTGGCGATCCGATGTTCTCGACGAGCCAGCGCATCTGGGGATACGAGACACCTGACGGATCGTTCAGCCAGTTCACCCGCGTGCAGTCGCAGCAGTTGATGCCCCGACCCAAGCACCTGACATGGGAAGAAAGCGCCTGCTACACTCTCACGCTCGCAACGGCCTACCGGATGCTGTTCGGACATCACCCGCATGAGCTGAAGCCGGGACAGAACGTGCTGGTCTGGGGCGCCTCCGGCGGATTGGGCTCCTACGCGATCCAGTTGATCAACACGGCAGGGGCCAACGCGATCGGCGTGATTTCGGATGAGGACAAGCGCGAATTCGTGATGGACCTTGGGGCAAAGGGCGTCATCAACCGCAAGGACTTCAATTGCTGGGGCCAGATGCCCACCGTGAACACCCCCGAGTATGGTGAATGGTTCAAGGAAGCGCGCAAGTTCGGCGCAGCGATCTGGGCCATTACCGGCAAGGGCAACAACGTGGATATCGTGTTTGAGCATCCCGGCGAGGCGACTTTCCCGGTTTCAACATTTGTCTGCAAGAAGGGCGGCATGGTTGTGATCTGTGCGGGGACGACCGGCTTTAACCTGACGTTTGACGTGCGATATGTCTGGATGCACCAGAAGCGCCTCCAGGGCAGCCACTTTGCACACCTCAAGCAGGCGAGCGCCGCAAACAATCTGATGCTGGAGCGGCGGTTGGACCCCTGCATGTCCGAAGTGTTCAACTGGGGAGACCTGCCCGAAGCGCACATGAAAATGATGCGCAATGAGCACAAGCCCGGCAACATGTCTGTTCTGGTCCAGTCGCCGGTGACCGGCCTGCGGACGCTTGAAGAGGTACTGGACGCAGGCAAGTAGTCTACAGCGTATCCAAATAGAAAACAGTAACACCCGCGAATCGCTCTTTGGTGACGCGGGTGTTTTGCGTTCGAAGAGCAGAAATTAGAAATCAGAGACTTAGAAAATGCGCCCTCGCTATTTTGGGGGGGTCGAAAGCTGCGAATTTCCTAACAAACGCACGAATGGTAGTCTTACGTTAATTGTTCGTTAACCACTGCGGAGCGACTCTCATGACGCACAACGACTGGATACTGGACGTATTGGCTGACCTCAAATCATTTGCTTCGGCAAATGGGCTGGGGGCCCTTGCGGAGCAACTGGATGACACCACGCTTATCGCAGCTGCCGAGATTTCGTCCCAAAAAGAAGAGGCGCGTTCTCAACTAAATGGTGAACCGAGTCAATCTGGATCAAGTGCTGGAGGAATTGGACGCCACCAGCGCGCTTGAAGAACTTCAGGGTATCATCGAGGCCTTGCGCGACGCGTTTCTCGTCGATCACATGGTCTATCACTGGGTCGATAGCGCCGGAGATCAATACGGCTGCGGAACCTATTCGAATGAATGGAGAGAGCGTTGGGTGTCCCAAAACTACCAACGCGTCGATCCGGTTATCCTCGGGTGTTTTCAGCGGTTTCACCCAGTAGACTGGAAGCGGCTGGACTGGTCAAGCAAGGCCGCAAGGCAATTCATGATCGAAGCCCAGGAATACGGGGTGGGAAACCAGGGGTTTTCTATCCCGATCCGAGGACCAAACGGCCAGTTTGCCTTGTTTTCGGTCAGTCACAGTTGTGATGACGCCACCTGGGCACAATTCACAGAGGATAACAGCCGCGATCTCATCCTGATCGCGCATTTCTTCAATCGAAAGGCATTGGAATTCGAGCCCGGCCGGCAACCGGAAAGCTCCCGAGCGCTGTCCCCGCGCGAAGTGGATGCAATGACATTGCTGGCCATGGGCTACAGTCGGGCGCAGACTGCCGAGACGCTGTCGATCTCGGAACACACGCTCAGGGTCTATATTGAGAGTGCCCGCTTCAAGCTCGGTGCGCTCAACACAACGCACGCAGTTGCCCGCGCGATGAGCCGTGGGTTGATTGTGGTGTGAAGCGGAAGAACGACGCGATGACCTGACGTTAACCACTCTTGTCGTAAGCCTGAAATCAGCCAGGACGACAAGGGGACACGATCATGCTGCGCTATATCTATGCAACCGACCTCCATAACTTTCCCAAATTGCGTCGAACAATGTTTCGCGATCGGGCCGACCAGTTCAAGACCCGGCTGGGATGGGACGTGAACGTTGACCGCAACGGGTACGAGATGGATGACTATGACAGGCTGAACCCGCTCTACGTCATTTGGGAGCAACCGGATGGCAGCCACGGAGGCTCGATGCGGTTTCTTCCGACGACCGGGCGGGTCATGGTCAACGATGTATTTGGCCACCTGACGGGCGACACACAGGTCTCGAGCCCGCTAATCTGGGAATGCACCCGTTTCTGCCTGTCACGGACCGCCGGCAGCCATGTTGCGGCGGCCCTGATGCTGGCGGGGGGCGAGATCATGACCGGTTTTGGCATTCGCCACTTCGTCGGTGTCTTCGACGCCCGCATGGTGCGCATCTATCGCCTTATCGGATCTTCGCCCGAAGTGCTGGGCAGTACCGGCGAGGGGCTCGAAAAGATCAGCGTTGGACTCTGGGAGTTTTCCGACAAAGCCAAAGCACAGATCGCCCGGCGATCCGGCATTTCCGAGGAATTGTCGCGGTTGTGGTTTGATCGGGCGTTTGGGCCAGCCGAGCACCGCCAGATGGCTCTTTCAGCCTGAGCAATTTCGCACGATCCATCTGGTGAAGCCATTCCCGCGGCTGTAGGGTCGCCGCCATGACAGCGCTGCACCTCACCTATTCCGACGATCAGGCGACGGCCCACGACCAAGTTGCAGAAATGTTGCGCGGGGCGGGGATCGATATCGATGACGGAACGACCATGCCGCCACGCGACGATGGCGCCGGGGTGATGGCGCTGGTCGGCAAGGCGGGATCTGGCAAGACATTGCTGCTGGCAGAGCTCTACAATGAGATGGAGCGCGCCGGGGTCGATGTCGTGTCCGGCGACTATGAGAGCCGGCGCAACAAAAGCAAGCGAAGCCTTGCCATTCTTGCACCGACCAACAAGGCGGCCAGCGTCTTGCGCCTGCGGGGCGTTCCGGCGACGACGATCCACCGCATTCTCTATACGCCGGTCTATGATCCGGAGTACGAACGCATTGCCGAATGGCTGGCCAACGACGGGGATCGTCCCGAAATCGAGGGGCTGACCGATCTGGCGCTGGACCGTGCTGCGGCGTTCTATGCCGGAAACAAGTCAATTCCCGGCGCTTTGGCCGCGGCAGGGTTGCGCGGGTCGGATTTCATCACCGGATGGAAACGGCGCGAAGATCCCCTTGATATCGGATTCGTCGATGAATCCTCGATGCTGGACGATCGGCAATTCGAAGACCTCAAGGACATATTTCCGACGCTGGTTCTGTTTGGTGATCCGGCCCAGCTTGCGCCGGTCAATCAATCCGGCAGCATGGTATTTGACGGTTTGCCAGACGCGCGCAAGCTGACCCTGCACCGCGTCCATCGGCAGGATGCAGACAATCCGATTCTCGACCTCGCGCACGCGCTGGCCGATCCGCAACTGAGCTTTCAGGATTTCGAGAAGATGGTCGAAGAGACCGCTCGCCGGGACGAGCGGGTGGTCTGGGGTCAGCGAGTCGAAGTTGATCTGATGGCGCGCAGCCCTGTTCTGGTCTGGCGCAATGCAACCCGTATCCGGCTGATCAGTGCTTTCCGCTCCGTCCATGACGCACCCGAAGATGCGCTTTTGGAGGGAGAGCCGCTGATTTGCGATGGTATCGAATTGCCGGCAAAGCACCGAAAGCGGCGGATCGACCTTGAGGCGCGCGGGCTGATCAAGGGCGCGCAGGTTGTATATATGGGCCCTGGCAAAAAGCCCGGATTTTCGCGTTTGCACGTTATTGGCGCCGAAGATCCGCAGGTCAGCGCCGCCTCGATCGTCAAGATCGAAAAGCCCGACGAAGAAGAACCCTTCATCCCTTTTGCTGCCGGCATGGGAGCGGCGTTCCTGCATGGTGCGGCGGTAACGATCCACAAGGCACAGGGATCGCAATGGGATACGGTTCAAGTGTTTGCGCCGGACTTGTTTGTCGCGGCGCGGATGGGGCGGATCGAGGCCGGACAACCATTGTGGAAGCGGCTTGCCTATGTCGCGATCACGCGGGCGCAGGAACGGCTGATCTGGGTGGTGCGCAATCGGTTGTCCAAACCAACCTACCCGCTGCAGGTGGATGATCTGCGGGTCACGCCGGTGGCGCCGCTCACGCTTGAGATGGAAGAGCCATGAGAACCATATTGATCACGGGTGCCAGTAGCGGGATCGGAAGGGCGACGGCAGAAGTGTTCCTCCAACAAGGCTGGCAGGTCGGTGTCCTCGCACGACGTGCAGGCCCTCTCGAAGAGATTGCGCAGCAGCATCCCGACGCGATCCCGCTGGTGGCGGATGTCACCGATGCCAATGCCGTGGATGCGGCATTTGGGGCGTTTCTGGACCGGGCCGGGCGATTGGATGTGCTGTTCAACAATGCCGGTATCTTTACGCCCGGAGGCACCATTGACGAGATCGAGTTCGACGATTGGTATCGCTCCGTCAATGTGAACCTGAACGGGATGTTCCTGTGCGCGCGCGCGGCGTTTGGTGCAATGCGGAGGCAAACGCCGCAGGGCGGACGCATCATCAACAACGGCTCTATCGCGGCTCATGTGCCGCGTCCCAATTCGGTTGCATATTCAGCGACGAAACATGCGATCACCGGCCTGACGCGCAGCCTTTCATTGGACGGGCGCCCGTTTGATATTGCCTGTGGTCAGATCGATATCGGGAACGCGCTGACACCGATGGTCGAGGCCCTGAACGAGAAGAAACTTGCCGCGGACCCGACCGCCGAACCGGATCACACCATGAATGTGGGCGATGCCGCTGCATCCGTTCTGCATATGGCGGCGCTGCCGTTGAATGCGAACGTGCAGTTCATGACGGTGATGGCGACCAAGATGCCCTATATCGGGCGCGGCTAGACGCTAAAGCGTTCCGCGTTAAACCTGAATCACCTAACGCTGCCTGAAATCATAGATTTCAACGCGTTAGGTGACACCAGATGATCCAAGTTAGACGCGAAACGCTCTAGTTGCGGAGCAGGCGGAAGGCGGCAGAGGCGCCCCAGCCAGCGGCGATGGCGATGGCCAGGGACAAAAGACCATACCAGAACGGCTGCTCCCGCGAGAGCGCAAACAGCCAACGTTCCAGCCCGACCTTTTGAACGGCGATCGAGGTTTCATAACTGGAAACCACCTGGCCGTCGCGGGTCAGAAAGATCCGGGTGGCATAATCGCCCTCGGTCAGGTTGGCGGGCAATTTGATGGCAGTCCGAAACAGAGTTTGCTGATCCAGCGCGATACCGCTTTCGAGCGTCTGGTAAAGATCGGCGTTGCGCCGAATGCGGATCACGGCGTCGGTAAACGAGGCGGCGTTCTCGATGTTGTCCGGCGCCCCGACTGACCGGATGGCCCGGTCGATTGTCACCTTGTGGCGGAGGTCCTCGGTTTCGCTCAGCACGTCCGAGAGCGGCGCGGTTGTGGCAACCGCATAAAAACTTGGCGCCCGATCGACGTCGACCGAGGCGGTGTTGACCCAGATTCCAAACCATTTGGATTTGCGCCGTACCGTAACCGGCTGCGACGGCCCGGTGATGGTGATCACCACTTCCAAAGGAGACCCCTCAGGTATCGGGCTTTCGCGTTTCACGGCACCAAATATAAGGATCTCGGATCCATCAAAACTCGTGGTGATGGCCACCTTGTCCTTGCTGAGGCCCAGAACGACTTCTTCCGCGGCTGCGATGACCGGAAGCAGGGTCAGAAACAGAAATGCCAGCCAGCGCATGATCAATGCCCGCCCGATACGCCAAGCGAATAGAGCTCGCTCGGTTGCAGCAGGAGATCGAGCGCGAGCTTGCCGCAGACGACCAGAACCATCAGCGCCAGCAGGATGCGCAACTGTTCCGCCTTCATCTTGACGCCGATCCGTGTGCCGATCTGCGCACCGATCACCCCGCCAATCAGCAGCAACAGAGCAAGAACAATATCCACGGTGTAGTTCGTGGTGGCGTGCAACATGGTTGTAAACGCGGTCACAAAAATGATCTGAAACAGCGAGGTTCCGACAACCACCTTGGTCGGCATGCCAAGGACATAGATCATCGCAGGCACCATGATAAATCCGCCGCCAACACCCATGATCGCGGCCAGAATGCCCACAACCACCCCGACAATCACCGGTGGGATCACGGAAATATAGAGGCCCGAAGTGCGAAAACGCATTTTGAACGGAAGCGCGTGGACCCAGGTGCGCTGTCGCCGCGCCGCCGGTGGGCTGCCACCAGCCTTGCGGGACTTGCGGATCGCGTTCAGGCTTTCGATGAACATCAACCCGCCGACAACGCCCAGAAACACGACGTAACAGAGCCGAACCAGCAGGTCGACCTGGCCGATGCTCTTGAGGTAATTGAAGACCACGACGCCGAACGCCGCGCCAATCAAACCCCCGACGAGAAGCACGCCTCCCATCTTGAGGTCCACGGTTTTTCGCTTGAAATGAGCAAGGACGCCCGAGAACGACGAGGCCACGATCTGGTTGGCTTCTGTTGCGACCGCGACGGGAGGCGGGATGCCGATGAAGAACAGCAGCGGAGTCATCAGAAAGCCGCCGCCAACCCCGAACATGCCGGACAAGACGCCGACCATTCCACCCAATCCCAAAAGGAGAAACGCGTTGACAGAGACTTCGGCAATGGGAAGGTAGACTTGCATGTTCCTTGTTAGACCCCTCCGGGGCGACAAATCAACCGTCTATGCCGCTCTGCAGCAATCTGGGGTGGTGTCAGGCTGCAAACTGGACCTATCGGCTCAGCGTTCCTTGACATACGGCTCGCCACCTGCCCGCGGTGGGATGGCTTTGCCGACAAAACCCGCCAGGATCACCACCGTCAGGATATAGGGCAGGGCATCCATTACCTGGACCGGAATCACAAAGCCACCGAGATCAATGTTCTGGTAGCGCAGTGCGACCGCTTGCAGGAACCCGAACAAGAGGCAGGCCCACATCGCGTGCCAGGGCCGCCATTTGGCAAAGATCAGGGCCGCAAGGGCGATGAACCCGCGCCCGGCCGTCATGTCCTTGACGAACCCCGCTTGCAGGGCGGTGGCAAGATAGGCCCCGGCGATGCCGCAGAGGACGCCGCAGATCGCGACGGCTGCATAGCGCAACCCGACAACCGATACACCGGCCGTATCCACCGCCGCCGGGTTTTCGCCCACGGCCCGCAGGCGCAGGCCAAACCGTGTGCGATAGAGGACCCACCATGTCGCGGGCACGGCGAGGAAGGCGACATAGACGAGGATGGAATGTCCCGACAGCAGTTCGGAATAGATCGGTCCGATGAACGGCACGTCGGCAACGGCATCTGCAAAGGGGAACGTGAGTGGCTCGAACCGTCCGCCACCCATCAGCGATGGTGTCCGACCGCCCTGGCCAAACCAGTCCTGTGCGATAAGCACGGTCATGCCTGCCGCAAGAAAATTGATCGCAACGCCGGAAATCAGTTGATTGCCGCGAAAGGTGATCGACGCAAGACCGTGCAAGGCCGACAGCACCAGCGATGCGGCGATACCTGCAAGGAGTCCCAACCAGACCGACCCGGAGACTGCTGCGACCGCGGCGGAAAAGAACGCCGCGGCGAGCATCTTGCCTTCGAGGCCGATATCAAAAATACCCGCGCGCTCCGAAAACAGCCCGGCAAGGCAGGCCAGCAAGAGCGGGGTGCCCAGACGGACGGTGCTGTCGAGAACCTGAATGATCGTCAGAAAATCCATCATCCGTTCCTCTGGCGCAGCCGCAGGAAGACCCGTTCAAGCGGCATCCGCACCATGTTGTCCAGCGCACCGGTGAACAGGATGACCAGCGCCTGAATGACCACGATCAATTCGCGGGGAATGGATGTCCACAAGGCGAGTTCCGCGCCACCCTGATAGAGAAAGCCGAACAGGATCGCAGCCAAGAACACGCCGAACGGGTGGCTGCGGCCCATCAGGGCCACTGCAATCCCTATAAACCCGGCGCCTTCGGTGGCGTTCAGCACCAGCCGCTCGGCCTCGCCCATCACATTGTTGATCGCCATCATTCCGGCCAGTCCGCCCGAGATCAGCATTGCGATCATGGTGATCCGGAACGGCGAGATCCCGGCATAGAGCGCGCCGGTTTCCGAATGCCCATAGGCGCGGATTTCATACCCCAGACGCGTCCGCCAGATCAGCAACCAGACCGCGACACAGGCAGCAAGTGCGACAAAGAACGTGATATTTGCCGGTGCCCCGCGAAACAGCGCGGAGTCGGCGGTTGAAAACATGTCCTGAAACGAGGGCAGATGAACCGCTTCGGGGAAGCGCGCGGTGGCCGGGTCCATCGCGCCTTTCGGGCGCATCACATTGACCAGCATATAGTTAAGCACGGCCGCTGCGATGAAATTGAACATGATCGTGGTGATCACAATATGGCTGCCGCGCCGCGCTTGCAGATAGGCGGGGATCGCGGCCCAGGCTGCGCCAAAGAGGGCGGCGGCGACCGAGGCAAAGATCAGGGCCAGCGTCCAATGCGGCCACGGAACATAGAGGCAGGCAATCGCCACGCCCAACCCGCCCAGCATCGCCTGACCTTCGCCGCCGATGTTGAAAAGCTTTGCATGAAAGGCGACCGACACCGCGAGGCCCGTAAACATGAAGTTGGTGGCGTAATAGAGCGTATAGCCCCATCCATAGGTCGACCCCAACGCCCCCTTGACCATCAGGCTGACAGCGGCAACCGGATCTTCGCCGATACCGATGATCACCAGTGCCGACAAGATCGCCGCCAGCACCAGCGAGATCAGCGGGATCAGTACCACATCGGCCCATTTCGGCATCACGTCCATGTCACGCGGCCTCCCCGGATACGCCGGCCATCAGCAGGCCCAGCTCTTTTTCATCAGTCTGGTCCGGCAGCCGTTCGCCCATGATATGACCGTCAAACATCACGGCGATGCGGTCTGACAGCGAAAAGATCTCTTCCAGTTCCACTGATACCAGCAGGATCGCCTTGCCCTGATCGCGCAGCGCGACGATCTGTTTGTGAATGAACTCGATCGCGCCGATATCCACGCCGCGCGTGGGCTGTCCGACCAACAGCAGTTCGGGGTTGCGTTCGATTTCACGCGCCACCACGATCTTTTGCTGGTTGCCGCCGCTGAAATTCTTGGCGGCCAGCCACGGGTCTGGCGGGCGCACGTCGAACCGCTCCATCTTGGCCTCGGTGTCGGCGCGCAAGGCGGCATTGTTCATCAGCATGCCGCTGCGATAGATGTCGTCGCGGTGATAGCCAAAGGCGACGTTTTCCCACGCATGGAATTCCATGATCAGCCCTTCGCTCTGACGATCTTCGGGCACGTGCGCGATCTGTTGGTCCCGACGGGCCTGGCCGTCCGATCCTTGCCCTGACAAGGCAAGTGGTGCCCCGCTGACCCGGATGGTGCCGACCCCCGTGCGCATCCCGCCCAGCACCTCGAGCAGTTCGGACTGACCGTTCCCCGCAACCCCGGCAATGCCGAGGATCTCGCCGGCGCGCACGGTCAGGTCGATGCCCTTGACCCGTTCCACGCCCTTGTCGTCGACCACTCTCAGGTTCTCGATTTCCAGGATCGGTTTGCCGGGGCTCGCAGGCCTCTTGTCCACCTGCAGCAGGACCTTGCGCCCGACCATCAACTCGGCAAGGTGCTCGGGGCTGGTTTCCGATGTCTTGACGGTGGCGGTCATCTCGCCGCGCCGCATCACGCTGACTGTGTCGGTGGCTTCCATGATTTCGCGCAGCTTGTGAGTGATCAGGATGATCGTCTTGCCCTCGTCCTTCAGCCGATGAAGAATGCGAAACAGTTGATCGGCTTCGGCCGGGGTCAGCACGCCAGTCGGCTCATCGAGAATGAGGATCTCGGCCTGCCGATACAGCGCCTTGAGGATTTCGACCCGCTGTTGCTTGCCGACACCGATGTCTTCGATCCGCGCATCGGGATCGACGTTCAGCCCGTATTCCGTCTCAAGTTCGATCAGAACATTGCGGGCCTTGGCCAGCGACGGTTTCAGCAAGCGGCCATCTTCGGCGCCCAGGACGATGTTCTCCAGAACAGTGAAGTTCTGGACAAGTTTGAAATGCTGAAAGACCATACCGATGCCTGCGGCGATCGCCGCCTGGCTATCGGGTATCTGGGTTTTCTCGCCGGAGATGAAAATCTCGCCTTTGTCAGCTTTGTAAAAGCCGTATAGAATGCTCATCAGCGTCGATTTACCAGCGCCGTTTTCGCCGATGATCCCGTGGATCGTACCCGGCATGACGCGGATGGAAATGTCCTTGTTGGCCTGAACCGGCCCAAACGCCTTGGAAATCCCGCGCAGCTCAATTGCCGGGGGTGGGGCGACAGCTTCCTGCCGCCCCGTATCCCTGTCCGCCGCCATGCTCAGAAGCTCAGGGCAGGGCAGGTATCGTTTTCGTAATAGCTGACGACGCTGATCTCGCCGTCGATGATCTGCTGGCGAGCCTCGTCTACCGCCGCTTTCATGTCGTCGGTGACCAGTTCGGCGTTGTTCTCATCCAAGGCATAGCCAACGCCGTTTTCCGCAAGCCCAAGAGTGAACACGCCGGTTTCAACATCAGTGCCGGCTTTCATGGCGTCATAGACGGCCACATCCACCCGCTTCATCATCGAGGTCAGCACCTTGCCCGGGTGCAGGTGGTTTTGGTTGCTGTCCACGCCGATGGACAACACACCTTCATCCGCAGCCGTTTGCAGCACGCCCACGCCTGTGCCGCCGGCAGCGGCATAGATCACGTCCGCGCCCTGGCTGATCTGTGCCTTGGTCAGTTCGCTGCCCTTGACCGGATCGTTCCAGGCCGCTGGCGTGGTTCCCGTCATATTGGCGACGATGTTGATCTCCGGGTTCACCGCCTTGGCGCCCTGCGCGTATCCGCAGCCGAAATGCCGGATCAGGGGCACATCCATGCCGCCGACGAACCCGACGGTGCCGGACTTGCTGGCCAGTGCCGCCATCATGCCGACCAGGTACGATCCTTCATGCTCGGCAAAGGCGACCTGCCGCAGGTTGGGAACGTCCAGCCAGCTGACGTCAATCACGACGAACTTGGTGTCCGGGTAGTCCGGCGCAACCGTGCTGAGCGGATCGGCCATGGCAAAGCCCATGGTGATCACCGGATTGGCCCCGGCCTCTGCAAAGCGGCGCAGCGCCTGTTCGCGCTGGGCCTCGGACTGGAGTTCGATTTCCAGGAAGGAGCCGCCGGTTTCCTCGGCCCATTTCGTAGCACCGGCAAAGGCAGCTTCGTTGAACGACTTGTCGAATTTGCCGCCCAGATCAAAGATGAGTGCGGGGTCTGCCATGGCGGCACCTGCAGTCAGGGCAATGGTGGCCGCTGCACCCATCAGGGATTTCATAAGAGTCATTTGGGATCTCCCGGTTGTTTTTTGCATTGGGGCCGTCAGGTTCATGACGTCCGACCCGGTTCGTATGTGGTAGAGTGTGTGACACGATTAAGGCCGCAGGTGGTTCACGGGGTCAACCGTTTTCCTGATATCTCAAATGGATTTGGGCGGTTAACCCTGCGAGAGGTCTCGCGACATCAGGATGGCGTCGCAGGTGGTACCGTCCGGGCGCGGGTAATATCCCGTCCTGGTTCCGCTCCGCACATAGCCGCAAGCAGAATAGAGTGCGAGCGCCGGGTGGTTGTCGGCGGCAACGTCCAGAAACGCCTGGGTCGCGCCAAGCGCACGTGCCCTGTCGTGCCAGAGCAACATGCAGGCCCTTGCGCGGCCTTGCCGCTGGGATTTGGGGCGCGTGGCGATGGTCAACAGCTCGGCTTCGTCGGCGATCACGCGGAACAGGGCAAAGCAATCCGCGTCTCCCGCCACGTGGCAGAATTGTTGATCCAGAAGGCTGGCAAACTCTTCGGCGCTCCAGGGCCGCGCCTGCGCAAACGCCGCCTTGTGGATTTCCGCCATGTCGGCCGGCGCGATCAATCCAGCAACACCGGCGGCACATCGCTTGACGGGGCCGCATCCGCCGCGCGGGCATATTGGGGGGCGGGTGGTGCGATCGTGGTTTGCCAGTTGGCCGCAGTGATCCACGCAATCGCCTCGGCCAGGCGTTTGGGGCTGCTCTCGGCCCGCAACGGACGGCCGGCGATGTCCTCGGCCTCGGCAATTGGCATCAGGCGCGGCATCGAGCAGGAATCGGTGGAATCGCAAAGATAGACCTGATCACGCGGGGCGGGGATTGCGACCACACTATTGGGCGCGAGCCAGCCCCGGGCCTGACAGCCATTTACCCCGACTGCCGGGATGTTCAGCCCGAGAGCCAAACCGCGCGCCGCAGAGACCGCAATGCGGATGCCGGTAAAATTGCCGGGGCCGACCCCGACGCCGATTGCGGTGAGATCTGACCAGGCTTTGCCGCCTGCATCCAGCACGTCATGGAGCAAGGGCATCAGGCGCTCGGCCTGCCCGCGTTGCATTGCTTCGAGCCGGGTGACAGTCACGCGCCCGCCGGACAGCAATGCGGCCGCGCAATGCGCGGCCGACGTATCGAATGCCAGAAACGTTCGGTCAGACGGCAACCGGGCGCACCTCGGTCACCTCGGGGATATAGTGGCGCAGCAGGTTCTCGATGCCCATCTTCAACGTCAGCGTCGATGACGGGCAGCCCGCGCAGGCGCCCTGCATGTGCAGATAGACGACACCGCGTTCAAAGCCGTGGAACGTGATGTCACCGCCATCCTGTGCCACAGCAGGGCGCACCCGGCTGTCCAGCAATTCCTTGATCTGGTTGACGATCTCGGCATCCTCGCCGCTGTGTTCCGCATGGCCCGAGGCGGCCTGCTCGCCACTGTCGATGATCGGCTGACCGGACTGGTAGTGCTCCATCACCGCGCCAAGAATTGCGGGTTTCACGTGATCCCATTCGACACCATCTTCTTTGGTGACGGTAACGAAGTCATTGCCAAAGAACACGCCGGTGACACCCTGCACCGCAAAAATGCGCTGTGCCAGCGGGGATTTTCCGGCCGTTTCGGCGGACGGGAAATCGGCGGTTCCGGTGTCCAGTACGGTTTGACCCGGCAGGAATTTCAAGGTTGCGGGGTTCGGTGTGGATTCGGTCTGGATGAACATGGCATAGCTCCGATTGCGTCTATTGGATATGCGCCCGGGGCGGGATCAAGTCAAGGTTTGGAATGGTTCTAAAATGCGCGCGCCGTACAACCGACGCGCTGTGAAACAAAAAAGCTCAGGTAATCGCCTCCAGTTGTTCCTTGCTCAGATCGCCGGGCACGATGGTGATTGGAATCGGTAAGGAGCCGGAGGACCGCGCCATCTGCGACACCAGCGGGCCGGGGCCCTTCTTGTCGGTGCCCGCGCCGAGGACAAGAACGCCGATTTCGGGGTCTTCCTTGACCTGTGCAATGATCTCGGACACGGCCTCGCCCTCGCGGATCACCAGTTCCGGGTCGACACCCTGCCGGTCACGCATCCATTTGGCAAAGACTTCGAAATGCGCATGTATGCGCTCGCGCGATTCTTCGCGCATCACTTCGCTGACGCCGATCCAGTGGTTGAACTCATCCGGGGGAATGACCGACAGGATGGCGACACCGCCACCGGTATGCGCCGCCCGCATCGCTGCGAAACGCATCGCATTCAGGCATTCGCGGCTGTCGTCCAGTACCACAAGAAACTTGCGCATCGCGATATTCTCCCTTGATGGCGATCATGACTCAGCGGCGGCGCGCTGGCAATCCGCTAGGTGGCGGCGTCCGAAGCGGCCCAGTCCCAATACATGTCGCGCAATCGCTGTGCCACCGGTCCGGCCTGATATTGCGTATCGTCAAAGGCGGTTACCGGCGTGATCTTGGACATATTGCCGGTCATGAACACCTCGTCCGCCTGCTGGAAATCATCAAAGCTCAGGATGGTTTCATGGATCGGAACGCCATCGGCCCTGAGGTTGGTGATATGGCGCGCGCGGGTGATACCGGCGAGGAACGTCCCGTTCGGAATGGGGGTGAACACTTCACCGTCGCGCACCATGAAGATGTTTGCCGTCGCCGTTTCCGCCACATTGCCCATAACGTCTGCGACGAGGGCATTGGCAAAACCCTTGCTGCGGGCCTCGACCAGCATGCGGGCGTTGTTGGGATAGAGACAGCCGGCCTTGGCATTGACGACCGCATCCTCGAGCACCGGGCGGCGAAACCGCGTGCGGGTCAGGGTTGCGGTCGCGGTAGGCGGGGCAAAGGGAATCTCTTCGAGGCAAATGGCGAACCCGGTCTTTTCGGGCTGTGGCACGATCGCGGTCAGGTCGCCATCGATGCCCCAGTACATGGGGCGAATATAGACCGCGGCCTCCTTGCCATATGCCGCCAATCCCTCGCGGGTGATCGCGATCATCTCGTCGGTGCTGACGGTTGGTGTCAGCATCAGCGCATGGGCGGACCGGTTTACCCGTTCGCAATGGGCCCGCAGATCCGGTGTCAGCCCTTTCACCATCCGCGCCCCGTCGAACACGCCGCTACCCAGCCAGGCGCCATGATCGGCGGCCCGCATGATCGGCACATCGCGGTCCTGCCAGGTGCCGTTGAAGTAAGTGCGGATGTTGCTGCCGGTCGCCATAGTCTTTGTCCTCTGTCTGGCGCGGACCCTAGGCGCGCTCAGAACGGGCGTCCAGACCATATCTCGGCGCAGCGCGGGCAGGCGGCCCGCAGGATCAGCGCCCGATGGGCGAAACGCGATGCATGCGGAAGTCTATCTGGTCAGAAACCTGCATTTGCGCTTTGCTTACGACATGATCCCGCTCCGCCGGGGTCATGCATCAAACGGGAGGATCTCATGTCACAAAAGTATTCGGGGGGATGCGAGCATGTTCACACACATGCCGATCACGACCCTATCGACAACCACACCTGTCACTGTTCGGTCTGCAAGAGTGTCACCGGTCAGCCGACCACCCACGTCGCGTTTTTCAATCACGATGATGTGGTCGTTGACCATCCGGAAGAGTTGAACCGGCAACCCTTCAACGCAAACAACCCGGACGGCCCGCTCGAACTCTGCACCTGCAAGGACTGCGGCACGCCGATCATGCTGGACGACAAACAGAACCGCATCCGCGCGATCGTCCCGAACCTGATGGGGTATGCCGATGCGTTTCCGGCAGCGACCTATCATGCGTTCTATGACGCGGCGGCCGGTGTCGCCCGTCCCAGCGACGGGCGGCCTGTACATGAAGGTCTGCGACCGGAATTTGTCTGGCCGCAAGGCTCCTGACATACCGACCCAAGGGCCCGTAGCCGGCCTCGGAGAAGCTGCACCGGCTGACGCCGGGGCAGCTGTTCTGCATGCAGGAGGCCATGCGCTGACTGCATGGCGGCAAGACCCCGATGGACGTAGATATCGCTAACAGTCCTTCATAGATCCCCTTCATGAAACGACACGACGGCTTGTTCAACGAACGATGACCGTCAACATGAAGGACAAACAAGATGAACTACGCACAGACTTCGCCTCTCGAAGGCTTTGGCCTGAGACGCCGAATGCGCGGTTTGATTACCGCGTTCAAAACCGCGCGCGCCCGGCGCGCTGCATTCGACCGCGCCTATACGGAATTGCGGTCACTGGACGATCGGGAACTGATGGACCTCGGGCTGAGCCGTTCGGATTTTGTCGATCTCGCCGAGGCAGAAGCCAACAAGGTTGTGCCGATCTGAAGAACCGGCCCATCCCCTTGCCCTCATGGACGGGCAGTACGGTTGGGGCGGGCCGCGCTGGTGATGGCAGCGGGCATCGGCGCTCACGCCATGCGGGCAACTTCATGTCTTGAACCGTTCGCGCTCCTCGCCTATACGCCCCCGGTGGGCTGATGCAGTCCGCACGACTCAGACATGAAACGCCGCGTTTGACCGCTCCCGTCGCTGGGGGTCATTTCCGGCAAAAGGAGAAGCGACATGAAATTGCATGAATTGCACGACAATGACGGCGCAACCAAAAAGCGCAAGCGCGTTGGACGTGGTCCGGGCTCGGGCACGGGCAAGACCGGTGGCCGTGGTATCAAGGGCCAGAAATCCCGTTCGGGTGTGGCGATCAATGGCTACGAAGGCGGCCAGATGCCGCTCTACCAGCGCCTGCCAAAGCGCGGATTCAACAAGCCGAACCGCAAGTCTTTCGCAGTGGTGAACCTTGGCCTGATCCAGAAATTCATCGACGCCAAGAAGCTCCACGCAGGCAGCGCGATCACCGAAGACGCGTTGATTGCCAGCGGTTTGGTGCGCCGCAAACTTGACGGTATCCGGGTTCTGGCCAAGGGCGATATCACCTCCAAGGTGACGCTCGAAGTCACCGGCGCCAGCAAGTCGGCCATCGAAGCGGTCGAGAAAGCGGGCGGCTCGCTGACGGTCACGAAAGCGATCGCAGCAGAATAACGGGTTGTGAGCGGCGCATATGCCGCTTACATAAACCTCAGTTTTCCAAGACGCCGCCCGAGCCGGAGAACGGCCACGGGCGGCGTTGTCATAAAAGAGACCCCATTCATGGTATCAGCAGCAGAGCAAATGGCGGCAAACACCAGTTGGTCCGCGCTCGGCAAGGCGACGGATCTTCGGAACCGCATCCTGTTCACCCTCGGGCTTTTGATCGTCTATCGGCTTGGCACATTCATCCCGGTTCCCGGCATCGACGGCATCGCCCTGCGCGAGTTCATGGAACAGGCCGGGCAGGGGATCGGTGGAATGGTGTCCATGTTCACCGGTGGCGCTCTGGGACGAATGGGAATTTTTGCTCTCGGGATCATGCCCTATATCAGCGCGTCGATCATCGTACAGCTGATGACCGCGATGGTGCCGCAGCTCGAACAGCTTAAGAAAGAGGGCGAACAGGGCCGCAAGAAGATCAACCAGTATACCCGCTACGGCACGGTGCTGCTGGCGACGGTTCAGGCCTATGGTCTCGCGGTGTCGCTGGAATCTGGCGAGTTGGCGCATGATCCGGGACTGTTCTTCCGCATGTCCACCATGATCACGCTGGTCGGGGGCACAATGTTCCTGATGTGGCTGGGTGAACAGATCACTGCACGCGGCATCGGCAACGGTATCTCCTTGATCATCTTTGTCGGTATTGTGGCCGAAATCCCGGCCGCCATCGCACAATTCCTTGCAAGCGGCCGCTCCGGCGCAGTCAGCCCCGCAGTGATCGTCGGCGTGATCGTGATGATCATGGTGGTGATCACCTTCGTGGTGTTCATGGAGCGCGCCCTGCGCAAAATCCACATCCAGTATCCGCGCCGCCAGGTCGGCATGAAGGTCTACGACGGAGGCTCGTCGCACCTGCCGGTCAAGGTCAACCCCGCCGGTGTGATCCCCGCGATCTTTGCCAGTTCGCTGCTCTTGCTGCCGGTGACGATTTCAACCTTCTCGCAAGGCTCCGCAAGTGGTCCGGTGATGTCCTGGCTGCTGGCGAATTTTGGCCCCGGTCAACCGCTCTATTTGTTGTTCTTCGTGTCGATGATCGTGTTCTTTGCCTATTTCTACACCTTCAATGTCTCGTTCAAACCGGATGATGTGGCCGACAATCTCAAGAACCAGAATGGCTTTGTGCCCGGCATCCGCCCCGGCAAGAAAACCGCGGAGTATCTGGAATACGTGGTGAACCGGGTGCTGGTCGTCGGGTCTGCCTATCTCGCTGCGGTCTGTTTGCTGCCGGAGATCTTGCGTGCGCAGTTTGCCATCCCGTTCTACTTTGGCGGCACCTCGCTGTTGATCGTGGTCAGCGTGACCATGGATACCATCCAGCAGGCCCAGAGCCACCTTCTGGCGCATCAGTACGAGGGTCTGATTGAAAAGTCGCAGCTTCGTGGCCGCAGCGGCGGCAAGAAACGGACCAAGCGGGGTCCGGCGCGCAGATGAACATCATTCTGCTTGGCCCGCCGGGGGCGGGCAAGGGTACCCAGGCCCGCCAACTGGTCGAAACCCGTGGCATGGTACAGCTCAGCACTGGCGATATGTTGCGCGAAGCCAAGGACAGCGGCACCGAGATGGGCAAGATCGTTGCCGATGTGATGGCGCGCGGAGAGTTGGTCACGGACGAGATCGTGATCGGCCTGATCCGGGAAAAGCTGGAAGCAGGCGAGGGGACAGGGTTCATTTTTGATGGCTTCCCCCGCACGCTGGCGCAGGCCGACGCGCTTGGCGAATTGCTCAAGTCCACCGGTCAGACGCTGGATGCCGTGATCGAGATGCAGGTTGACGACGACGCGCTGGTGGCGCGGATCACCGCGCGCTCGACCTGCGGTGGCTGCGGCGAAGTCTATAATGACATCACCAAGCCCCAGCCGGCAGATGGCAAATGCTCCAACTGCGGCGCCTCCGATTTCCAACGCCGGGCGGATGACAACGAAGAGTCGCTGCGCACCCGGCTGATGGAATACTACAAGAAAACCTCGCCGCTGATTGGCTACTACTATGCCAGGGACCTGCTGGCGACGGTGGATGGGCTGGGTGAAATATCAGACGTGCAGGGCGCGATTGCCAAGGCTCTGGATCAGGTTCGCCCTTGATCCAGAACCGCATCGGGACGGGAAGCCAATGCCGTGCGACAGAATCGTTTCCGTGCATTCTGCAGAGAGCTTGCAGCCTGAATTCACAACCCGTCAATCAACGCTTGACGCCCCTTCGAAAACGCCATACCCACCCCCATCTCGCAAGGGAATCAATGGTGCCGACCGGATTCGTCCGATCTGTGCAGACCACCTCAAAAGAATGCTGGGCCCGATGGCGACACTGCCAAGGCCAAGCGTTGTGAAAAAAGGGTCTGGAGTTACGGACCCGCAACGAAAAGGAAAGTGACACGTGGCACGTATTGCCGGCGTAAATATCCCGACTGCCAAGCGGGTTCCAATCGCCCTCACCTATATTACCGGAATTGGCAACACGACCGCCAAAGCCATTTGCGAAGGCGTCGGTATCGACATGGCACGTCGTGTCAACGAGTTGACCGACAGTGAGATCCTGCAGATCCGCGAGTTCATCGATGCCAACCTGAGCGTCGAAGGCGACCTGCGCCGTGAGACCCAGATGAACATCAAGCGTCTGATGGACCTTGGCTGCTACCGCGGTCTGCGTCATCGCCGGAACCTGCCTGTCCGTGGACAGCGGACCCACACCAACGCTCGCACCCGCAAAGGCCCCGCAAAGGCCATTGCCGGCAAGAAGAAATAGGGGGTCTGATCAATGGCACGCGAAAAGGTTCGTACCAAGAAAAAAGAGCGCAAGAACATCGCCGCCGGTGTGGCGCATGTGAACAGCAGCTTCAACAACACCAAGATCCTGATTTCCGACGTTCAGGGCAACGCGATTGCATGGTCGTCGGCTGGCACCATGGGGTTCAAGGGATCGCGTAAATCGACCCCTTACGCGGCTCAGATGGCCGCCGAGGATGCAGGCAAGAAAGCCCAGGATCACGGCGTCAAGACGCTGGAAGTCGAAGTGCAGGGCCCGGGTTCTGGCCGCGAAAGCGCGCTGCGTGCGCTGGCGGCTGTCGGGTTCAATATCACGTCGATCCGCGACGTGACCCCGATGGCACATAACGGCTGCCGCCCGCCAAAGCGCCGCCGCGTCTGAATACCCACAATAGGGCTGGGGCTGCGCGTTTTCGCACGGCCCCAGTTTCTCATTTTGAAACCTCGGGCGCCCGTATCTATCTGGACATGGGATACAGGCAGGAATGGAGGGACACATGATCCACAAGAATTGGGCAGAGCTGATCAAGCCGACCCAGCTGGAAGTAAAGCCGGGTAACGATCCCGCACGTCAGGCGACGGTTGTTGCCGAGCCGCTGGAACGCGGCTTTGGTTTGACGCTGGGCAATGCCCTGCGCCGTATCCTGATGAGCAGTCTGCAGGGCGCGGCCATCTCGAGCGTTCAGATCGACAATGTTCTGCACGAGTTCTCGTCGGTGGCCGGTGTGCGTGAAGACGTGACCGACATCGTTCTGAACCTCAAGGGCGTCAGCCTGCGCATGGAAGTCGAAGGGCCCAAGCGCCTTTCGATCCAGGCCAAGGGCCCTGCAGTCGTCACCGCAGCCGACATCAGCGAAAGCGCCGGGATCGAGGTTCTGAACCGTGATCACGTGATCTGTCACCTCGATGATGGCGCGGATCTATTCATGGAACTGACCGTGAATACCGGCAAGGGCTATGTCTCGGCTGAAAAGAACAAGCCCGAGGATGCACCCATCGGCCTGATCCCGATCGATGCGATCTATTCGCCGGTCAAGAAGGTCAGCTATGACGTGCAGCCGACCCGCGAGGGCCAGGTTCTGGACTATGACAAGCTGACCATGAAGATCGAAACCGACGGGTCGCTTACCCCTGATGATGCCGTGGCCTTTGCCGCGCGCATTCTTCAGGACCAGTTGTCGATCTTCGTCAACTTCGACGAACCTGAATCCGCTGGCCGTCAGGACGATGATGACGGGCTCGAGTTCAACCCGCTTCTGCTCAAGAAGGTGGACGAACTGGAATTGTCGGTTCGCTCGGCAAACTGCCTGAAGAACGACAACATCGTTTACATCGGCGATCTGATCCAGAAGACCGAGGCCGAGATGCTGCGCACGCCGAACTTTGGCCGCAAATCCCTGAACGAAATCAAGGAAGTGCTGTCGGGCATGGGCCTGCACCTGGGCATGGACGTCGAAGACTGGCCGCCGGACAACATCGAGGATCTGGCCAAGAAATTCGAAGACGCGTTCTAAACGCGTCTTCACCCCAATGCCCGCACTTGCGGGGAAGGCCGGGCAATACCGCCCCAACAGAGCCTCTGACACGCATCAGGGGCCGTACAAAGTATAAACCTGTAGAAGGAACTAGAAAATGCGTCACGCACGTGGTTACCGCCGCCTGAACCGAACACATGAGCACCGCAAGGCTCTGTTCTCGAACATGGCCGGCTCGCTCATCGAACATGAGCAGATCAAGACAACTCTGCCCAAGGCAAAAGAACTGCGCCCGATCATCGAAAAGATGATCACGCTGGCCAAACGCGGCGACGTTCATGCCCGTCGCCAGGCCGCGTCCAAGCTGAAGGAAGAACAGTACGTCGCAAAGCTGTTCGACGTTCTGGGCCCCCGTTACAAGGACCGTCAGGGCGGTTACGTTCGGGTTCTCAAGGCTGGCTTTCGCTATGGCGACATGGCCCCGATGGCGATCATCGAATTCGTCGATCGCGACCGCGACGCCAAGGGTGCTGCCGACAAGGCGCGCATTGCCGCTGCTGAGGCCGCTGACGAGTAAGACATTCCTCTGTTGAGCCGATGTTCAAACCCCGCCGATTCCGGCGGGGTTTTTTTGTCGTGCCGGCTGGCGTAAAGTACGGGCATGAACTCAGCATCCAATGCAGGATATTCCGGAACACCCCTGATCAGGAAACTGGGGTTCAAGCCAGGCTGGTGCGTTCGGGTGTTACACGCGCCAGAGGGATACGAGGGTCTGTTGGCGGCCGACCCCAGCGTGAAGCTGGATCATTCAGGTGGGCAGGCCGTATACGACGCGGTGCACCTGTTTCTGCGCAATACTGACGGGATCGCCACGGCGACGGAACGGGGCATCGCACTGCTGAAACCCGGCGGTATGATCTGGCTGTCCTGGGCCAAGAAATCCTCGACGCTGCATGCTGGCGTGACCGAAGACGATCTGCGCGCGGCGGTTCTGCCTTTGGGTTGGGTGGATGTAAAGGTCTGCGCCGTGGATGCGGATTGGTCCGGTCTGAAATTTCTCAAGAGACGTGGCTGAGCCGCGGCGCTTGCAATTCCTTGGTCCGGCTCGCATATCAGGGCGAAAATGTGAGGCGTCAAATGATCCGTACCCTGCTGTTGTTTCTGACATTGACCTTTTCGCTGCCTGTACAGGCAGAGACCCGTGTGCCGCTATCGCAGGCCGAGGTTTCCGTGGGGTTTGCGCCGCTGGTCAGGCAGGCCGCACCGGCCGTGGTCAATATATACGCCCGTCGCGTGGTGGCAGCACAGCCGACCCCGTTCATGAACGATCCGTTTTTCAAGGATTTCTTTCGTGGCTTTGGAAATCCACAGCCGCGTGTGCAGAACTCGCTGGGTTCGGGCGTGATCCTGTCAGAGGACGGGATCGTCGTGTCCAATTTTCACGTGGTCGGCATGGCCACCGACATCCGCGTAGTGTTGGCGGACCGTCGCGAATACAAAGCGCGGGTTCTGTTGGGAGATGAAGAGGCCGATGTAGCGATCCTGCAGCTTGAAGAGGCGGACGACTTGCCATTCCTCACCTTGCGCGATTCCGATCATGTCGAAGTCGGCGAACTGGCCATGGCCATCGGCAACCCGTTTGGCATCGGTCAGACGGTGACCAGCGGCATTGTTTCGGGGCTGGCGCGCTCCGGTGCCGCCACCGGGCAGGCGCGGGGGTACTTCATTCAGACCGATGCCGCCGTCAATCCCGGCAACTCCGGTGGCGCGCTGATCGATGTGAACGCAAACCTGATTGGCATCAATACCTCGATCCTCAGCCGTTCGGGTGGGTCCAACGGGATCGGATTCGCGATTCCTGCCAACCTGGTGGCGGAATTCGTGCATCAGGCGCGTCTGGGCGCGGAACGCTTTGAACGGCCCTGGGCGGGCATGTCCGGGCAGCAGGTCAATTCCGATCTGGCCGAGTCACTTGGTCTGTCGGTGCCCGATGGCATCGTCATCACCGAACTGCACGAGGCCAGCCCCTTTGCACAGGCGGGACTGGGTGTCGGAGATGTGATCACCCATGTGGATGATCAACCGGTGAACTCTCCTGCGGAAATGCTGTTCCGGATGACGGTCGCGGGCATCGGTCAGGACGCGCGCATCACGTGGATGCACGACGCCGAGGAACGACAGAGCGTTGTGGCAATGTCGCAGGCCCCTGACGAGCCTGCTGCGAAAGAGCGCAAGCTGAGCGAAGCGACTGTGTTGCCGGACCTGACCGTGGCGCTGGCCAATCCAGCGGTCATCGCGCGGTTTGGCCTTCCCTTGAACACCGAAGGGGTGATCGTGACCGATCCTGGCCCACTAGGCGCGCGGGTTGGACTTCAGACCGGCGATGTGATCCGCTCCATCAATCGGGACGAGATCGAGAGCAGCGTTGATGTCGAGGACGCGCTGACCCGCCCCGGACGCAGCGTGCAGCTCGACCTGATGCGGCGCGGCCAGAGGCTTAGTTTACGCTTCCGGCTCTAGCCCCGGGCCAATCAGATGGACCCCGACGAACCGGCGCGACCTGCGGCCAGAACCCGGTCTCATTGGCCGAGGTGATCGCTTTATCAGGGGCCAATTCAGAGCGTTACTTCAGGTCAGCGCGGAGCCCTAACCAACATTTGCCGCGACTTGCGCCAGTTTCGGCCCGGGGGTCATGCCCGAGATGAACCGCGATCTGACTGCGCCAATTCCACAGATTTTCGGACGGCGGCCAAAACGGCGGCCAGTTCACGTTTCGGAACCCCGCCAAAGGCCAGCCGCAAGGCCTGCGGAACCGCGCCGCTGGTCGCGAACGGTTCAGCGCCCGATACCGAAATCCCTTCTGCCTTCAAACGGCTGACGATCGGCTCAGCACGTACCGTCTTGTCCAAGGGCAACCAGGCGAAGCCGGCATTGCGATGCGATACGATAGGTAAATCTCCCAGGGCGGACCGGCAAATCCTTTGCCGTTCGGCCCCGTCGCGCCGTCGGATTTCTTCGGATGCCCTCAGCGTGCCGTCCTCGATCCAGCTTGTCACCAATCCCGAGATCAGCGCCGGGGCGTTCCAGGTGGTTGCCCTTATCGCTTCAAGCAATGGGTCGATACTGGGCGCCGGAGCGATTACATATCCCAGACGCAACCCCGTGGCGATGCTCTTGGAAAACCCGCTGACATGCACGGTCCGTTCAGGGGCAAGCGCCAGAAAGGCGGGTGGTGGATCGGGTTCCAGAAACGCATAGGCGGCGTCTTCTATGATGATCAGATCATGCACTTGCGCAACCTTGATCATGCGAACGCGCGTTGGCTCGTCCATCACTGATCCCAGTGGATTATGGACGGTTGGCATCAGATAGACCGCCTTGATCTGCCTGATGCGACATTGACGATCCAGATCATCAGGGTTCATTATACCCTGCTGCCCTTTGACCGGAACAAGATCCAAGCCCTGTACCGCCGCAACCGACTTGAAGCCGGGATAGGTCAGGGTATCGGCCGCCACGGTATCACCGGCCCGCAGCAGTCCAAACGCGGTGATCGCCAGACCATGCTGACCGCCGGACGTCACCAAGAGGCGCTCTGGATCAACCGGGCCAAGGGTCGGATCAAGGCTTTCAGCGATGATCCGGCGTTCATGGATGCGCCCGCCATGCGGCTGGTAGCGTAGCATCGCTTCCAGATCGCCTGCCGTCGCCATTTTGCGAAGCCCGGAACGCAAAGAGTCAGCGTCACCGTCGTCGCCCGGCATGTTGAACACAAGATCGACAAGGCCATCAGTTGGTGTTTGGTGAACGCCCAACGTCACGGGCAGGCCAAGATCCCGCACGAAGGTGCCACGTCCCGCCTCGCCGACAACAATGCCCCGACGCTCGAGCTCTCGATAGACACGGGTGGCTGTCGCCAGGGCGATATCAAACTGTTCGGCAAAGGCCCGATGCGTTGGCAATCTCGTTCCCGGAGCAACTTCTCCCGTCTGGATCGCACGCGCCAGAACATCGGCAAGTTGGAGGTATCTGGCTTTCGGCATGTCCCCACTGTATTTAGTACAATTAAAAAATTGTCATGTTTCTGTCTTCCCGGCATTTGGATTTCAAGTCAATTCCCAAGGTGTTTCCATGACAAAGCGCATCCCTGCCTCCTTGCTGGCCTTCTGCCTTTTCACAGTGACATCGGCGGTGAACCTTCAGGCTCCGCTTTATGAGGTGTACACGGCCGAAAGTGATGTCGGGGCAACAGCTGTCACAATCGCATTCGCGGCATATGTCGGTGGCCTCATGCCGACATTGTTGCTGCTTGGTGGGCTGTCGGACCGGATTGGAAGGCGTAGTCCCATTGCTCTGGCTTTGCTGCTCGGGGCAGGGGCGACAGCGCTTCTGGTGCAGGATCCAAGCTGGAAAAGCCTCGTTGTCGCGCGGCTGCTGCTTGGGGTCGGAACCGGCCTCGCCACGACCGCCGGAACGGCCTACATGACAGAAATTCTTGGCGAAGATCGGACGCGGAATGCCGCACTTGTCGTCACATCGGCGACATCGCTTGGCTTCGGGGGAGGCGCATTGGCGACCGGTATCAGCCTTGGCCTTCAAGGTCCGACGCTGCTTCCGGCCAGTTACGTTGCCTTGTTCGTCGCGGCACCGCTCCTTGCGCTAATTGCCTTGGGGTTGCCTCGAGTCGATCACCCCAAGCGCGTGTCGCCCCTGCGGTTGCCGGTGTTTCCGCAAGGCACTTGGGTGTTTGGGGCGTCGATGGCCTTGGCATGGTCCACCACAGGCATGACAATCGCGGTGGTGCCGCTGGAGTTGGCAGCAAACGGCCTCGGGGGCTGGATCGGATTGGTGGTCTTTCTGGCGATCTTTGTGGGCTTTCTCTGCCAGCCAATCGCACGGCGCATGACCAACGACCAATCCCTCACTCTAGGCTTTGTCCTGATCCCGCTCGGCTTTCTCGTCCTCGTTGTCGGCGTTTGGCTGCACCTTCTTGCTCTGGTGTTGATCGGAACCTGCATCACCAGTGCGGCGAGTTACGGGTTCAGCTACCTCGCGTCGCTGGCAGGGGTCTCTCTACGTGCTCCGAACGACCGGGCGCGGGCGACGGCCGGATTGTTCGTCTATGCGTACTTTGGCTTTTCACTTCCAGTGATCGCGAGCGGCGCTTTGGCCGATATGCTGGGCCTGCTGACTGCGATGATCGTGTTCGCGGTCGCTCAGATCACGGTCACGGCATTGATCGTCATCCTGTGGAAACGACGGCCGACATTCCATTCGACGAACTTCTCGGCATGATGAAAGCGTACTCAGGCTGCGTTCAACCTGGTGGCGCGTCATTGCATCTACCTCCGCCCCAAATCTGACGTTTTTCTGGAGGTGTCTCGCAAATCCGTAGACATCAACGACACTTTTGGAAACAGGGGACTGTTCCATTGACTGGCTTCAGGGTAGATGAAGATCATGTCTGAACTATCTATGAAACCGGCGGAGATTGCCGCTCTCCTCGCAGAGGAGATCATCAGGGGTGATATTGCTGAGGGTGCCCGGCTTGCGCAGGATCACATAGCTGAACGCTTCAAGTGCAGTCATGTCCCGGCCCGGGAGGCGCTTCAACGTCTGGTACAGATGGAACTCGCGACGTTTATCCCCAAACGTGGTGTGAGAGCGTTTTCCTTGAGTGACGAAGATCTGGACGACATCGTGGAAATGAGGCTTGCACTGGAGCCGCTCGCTTTGGCGAAAGCCATTGCCAACATCACGCCAGAGGCCCTGGAGGAAATGGAAGCCTTTCGGCTGGCATGCGACAACGCCAGTGACGCGATTTCCTGGGAAAAGGCGAATCGGCAGTTTCACCTGGCAATCCTGCGACCCTGTGCGCGGCCTCTCCTGCTGGACCGCATCGAACAACTTCAACGTCTTTCGGCGCGACGATTTCATGCCAGATGGCGTGAAGCATGGCGGAACACTTCGGACAAGGATCACGTCGCTATCCTGCACGCTATGGCGCTGCGCGACGGGAAAATGGCGACAAGAATCTTAGAGAGGCATCTCTCG
The DNA here is from genome assembly GCF_032595355.1 of Sedimentitalea todarodis. Classification (NCBI taxonomy): domain Bacteria; kingdom Pseudomonadati; phylum Pseudomonadota; class Alphaproteobacteria; order Rhodobacterales; family Paracoccaceae; genus Sedimentitalea; species Sedimentitalea todarodis. The sequence goes on from NZ_JASMWN010000017.1 coordinate 100,668, forward strand.
CGCAGATGATTCAATGACGGCCTTGCAGATAATCTATAGTTTACATACAAATTGGAATTTCAACCCGATTTAATAGATAACGTAAGGAAGTCCCCAATGCCTTCACCTACGACTGCAACTGTCTATCAAAACCTCAATGTGTTGAACTTGCAGAGCCGACCTGTATTGTGGAAAGTTGCTGCCGTCTTTTTCGGCACGGTTTTTCTCGCAGTGTCGTCTTATATTGAAGTTCCAATGGTACCTGTTCCGGTCACGATGCAAACATTTGCTGTTATGCTCGTCGGCGCACTCTATGGCTGGCGTTTGGGTGGTATCACAATCGCAGCCTGGTTGATGGAGGGTGCCCTTGGATTGCCGGTCCTGGCGGGGGGCGCGGCTGGGGCGCTCCATTTCATGGGACCAACTGGCGGCTATCTCTTTGCGTTCCCGGTCGCGGGGATGGTTGTCGGGTGGTTGGCCGAGCGCGGATGGAATGGCCACCGCGTTTGGATGGCGTTTCTTTCTATGCTTGTCGGCAACGCGCTCTGCCTCGTCTTGGGTGCCACATGGCTTGCTGTCCTGATCGGTGTTGAAAAGGCGATTGTGGCCGGTGTGCTTCCGTTCCTGATCGGCGCGGTCCTCAAGTCGGGCCTTGGCGCGATGACTCTCAAACTGTTGACGCGCCACACCAAGCGAAGCGGCGAATGACGGTACGCCTGCGCGCGCACCATCTTCTTTGTATCCTTACCTACGTCGGAAGGGGGTACAGCCCCGCGTTCACGGAGAACATGAACGTGATCGCGGGGCGCATTGCTGCCGGGGAGAGTATCGAGATCGTAGCGGGCCCCGATGATATCTGCGCCCCGCGTCTGGATGAAGCTGACATGCATTGCTTCGACAACGGTGTTTACAATCGAGACCTGCAGGCGGCCCGGGATGTGAGCCGGATACTGCATACATTCGTGCACCCCGGAGCAAAGCTCTCTCTGGACACGCACTCGTTGAGGCGGCTTCGGGTGGCCTTCGCGCAAGGTCAGGTAAGATCGGCCTGCAGCAATTGTCAGTGGGGCGAACTGTGCACTGCCATTGCCGAAAACGACTATGACGGGACATTTGTCTGACGCAATTTCGTTTGCGGCGCATGATTGGCCGCCCGCCAGCGCTCAAGCCTGCAGCGTGATGCCGCAATTTTGCAAGACCGCCTCAGACACCGGCTTTGTCACCTGTATCCGGACACAGCTTAGTGGCACATCAATTGCAGATAGCCGCGAGTATCGGCGAACATCTCATAGAAAAGCGACATCGGAGTCGGCCAGGGCGGGGTCAGCGCCGCTTCGGTTTCGCCCGTCTCGAACTTCAAAACGGCATCATGTTTTTTTGCCAGGTACTGCATGCGCTTGTTTTCTTTCAGGCAAAGCATGTGAAGCGACTTGATGTTACGGTTTTGTGCGGCGGTGATGCCACGGTCGAACAACGCATCGCCGAGTCCCTTCTCCTGCCATTCAGGTTCGACCAAGAGAGCGATTTCCGCCGCTCGGGGCCATTTGTCCTGAAGGACGCGCAGCTCGGTGATCCCGCGCAACGTTTGATCGGGGAACGCGCCATAAGCCACTGTGTCCTTGGACAGAATGCCTTCGGCGTAGCTCTTCAGATAGTCATCATCCACCGGTGCAAAGAACCTGAGGCGGCGAGTTTGCAGGTCCATCCTTTGAAAAAAGTCGACCAATGTTGCTTGGTCAGACTGCCACAATCGCCGTATGTTGGGTTGGGTATGGTCTGTATCAGTATTCATGAATGCCGACCTTCGATGCTGAACCAGCTATGCTGGCAACTTGTGTGGCCTCCCTCAAGGTATATAATGCTGCAATGCAGCATTGTCCAGTAGCACGAAACACTGATTGCCTGTCCGATTGCAGATGTTGCTTCCTGTGCCCCGCCCGAACATATGTAGGAACGGAACATAAAATACTGGAATTATTATATTTTCTTCTAAACTGAATTTCCTTTCCGCTTCTCCCGCAGCCTCGCAAAATACTCCAACCGTTTCTTCATCTCGCGTTCGTAGCCGCGCTCTGGCGGCGCGTAAAAGGCGGTGCGCTCCATGTCATCGGGAAAATAGTGTTGTCCTGAAAAGCTGTCCTTGGCGTCGTGATCGTAGGCATAGCCATCGCCGTACCCCTGATCTTTCATGAGCGCCGTCGGTGCGTTCAGGATGTGTTTTGGCGGTGGCTCGGAGCCGGTCCGTTTCGCCAAACTCATGGCTTGCTTGAACGCAACATAGGCCGCATTGGATTTCGGCGCCAACGCGAGGTAGATAACGGCCTGCCCAAGGGCCAGCTCGCCTTCCGGTGAACCAAGGCGCTCGTATGTTTCCCAGGCATCCAGACAAAGACGAATCGCCTGCGGATCTGCCAATCCGATGTCTTCCGTCGCCATGCGTGTCATCCGGCGTGCGAGAAAACGGGGGTCTTCGCCAGCAGTGAGCATCCGTGCCAGCCAGTACATTGCGGCATCCGGATCGGATCCGCGGACCGACTTGTGCAAGGCCGAAATCAAATTGTAGTGGCCATCACCAGATTTGTCATACTGGGCGGCACGTCGCTGTAACCTTGCCGCCAGGACTTTTGCGCCAAGTGGCGTGTCAGATGCGATTGTTGAGACTTGCTCTATCAGATTCAGGAGTGCGCGCCCGTCGCCATCGGCCATGTCCAGGAGTGTTGCGCGGGCGTCGGCTGCGAGGGGCAGTTCCCTGCCGAGCATTTGTTCTGCTCTTTTCATCAGTTCCGCGAGCGCGGATGCATCAAGGCGACGAAGAACCAGGACCTGCGATCTGGAAAGCAAAGCGGAATTCAACTCGAAGGAAGGGTTTTCCGTTGTTGCCCCGACGAGCACTATGGTCCCATCTTCCATATGCGGCAGAAAGCCGTCCTGCTGTGCTTTGTTGAAGCGATGAATCTCGTCTACGAACAGCAGTGTGCCCTGTCCGATGCGCGCCCGTGTTTTTGCAGCCTCAAACACCTTTCGCAATTCGGCGACACCGGAAAAAATGGCGCTGATTTGCACGAAAGCCCGATCCGAAGCGTCGGCGAGCAATCTCGCTATTGTCGTCTTGCCGACACCGGGTGGCCCCCAAAAAATGAGCGAGGACAGTGTGTGTGACGCCAGCATTGCACCCAATGGCGCATCTGGTGACAAAAGGTGATCCTGTCCGATCACATCACTCAATCGCGTCGGTCGCAGGCGATCCGCCAATGGTCGATCGCGTGATTGGGATGTCTCTGGTGGGGGTGTGTTTGGCGCGTCGCCGAAAAGATCAGTCATACTGAGGTGTGTAGCTTACAGTTCCATCCTTGGAAATTGCGATGATGAGAATTGCCCATGGAAACGCGCATCCACAATGCTTTGATATGAAACAGGGACGGTTGTGCCGAACACCGATGAGAACAGCGGCAGGATTACCTCGCCAAGCCGCGCATACAGTGCTGCGGCTAGCGCAGGCCCAGTGCCGGGACGACATAGTCGTTGACCACCGCAAGCGGCAGCTCCCAAGCCAGCCTATCGTTGTAGCGCCCGGCATAGACCACCACGACAAGGCCGAGGCGCGGGCTGATCGACAGGCGCTGACCACCGTTGCCGAACCCGGCAATCCAACTGGGCGGATCGCCAATTGGCGACAGCCACCAGTGATAGCCATAGCGCAGCGGGTCGAGTTGGGCGCGGGGCGTGGCGGATTGCTGCAACCAGTCGGCTGATACGATTTGCTGACCCTCATAGATGCCCCTTGCGGCGACCATTTCTCCGATCCTGGCCAGATCGCGGGCCGAAAGGCGCAGGCCGGACGCTGCGGAGGGGATGCCATCGTCGCCGGCAATCCACTCAAATTCGTCGATGCCGAGAGGATCAAAAAGGTGCAGTCTGGCGAACTGGTCCAGCGGCATGCCGGCCCCCCGCGCTATGATCGCGCCAAGAAGGGCCGTCGTGCCTCCGGAATAGGTCCATGCCGTGCCGGGGTCTGCAACGACCGGCTGCTCCAGAACATAGCGATAGCGGTCCTCTGCAAGTTCCATCGCGATTTCGCTGTTGCGCGGATCGGTGTAGGGCAGGGTTTCGTCCCATTGCGTCCCCATCTGCATGGAGAGCGTGTCGCCGATGGTGATCCTGTTGCGCTCGGTGGTCGCAAGGTCGGCATATTCAGGGAACTGCGCCAGCAACGCGCTGTCCGTCCCGGCAACCAACCCCTTGTCCAGCGCTATTCCATAAAGCAGACCGGTCACGGATTTTGATACCGACCTCAGATCATGCAGCGTATCGGGGCCATGGCTGCGGGGGCCAAGCGGTTGTCCCCATCTTTCATCCCGACCTTCGAAATAGACCTCGGCCAGGGTTTCGCCATTCTGACGCACCAGCACCGCATGCAACCCATCGAGCTTGCCCTGATCGAATGCATGCTGAAGTTCGCCGCTCAGCGCTGCCGGATCGGCCTGCGCGATGCCGGCTGCGAGGGTCGCGGACATGAAGGCGAGGCATTTCAGCATATAGGGTGTCTCCGTGTTGGACATCGACTTTGAGGATTGTCGCTGGTCGCGGAGATGGCAAGAGACAAGGCGCACGGGCGTCCAACCCTGCGCAGACATATCCATTGGCCAAAACTGGATAATGAATGGTGTGTGGGATTGCTTGACTCTGGACGCGCGCCGCGCGACATCCCGGCCATGATTTCATCCGTTTCTCTTGTCGCCTTCGGAGGCGCGATCGGCGCGTCGCTGCGCTATCTGTCGGGGTTGGGCATTCTGCGCATGTTCGGTCACAACGATTTTCCGATCGCCATCCTGATCGTGAATGTCGTCGGCTCGTTCCTGATGGGAGTGTTCGTAGTCGCGGCGGCGCACAAGGGGCTGACGCATCTCAGCCCACTGGTGATGACCGGTATTCTGGGCGGCTTCACCACGTTTTCGGCGTTTTCCCTGGAGACCATGACCTTGATCGAGCGCGGCGATCACGGGCAGGCGGCGTTCTATGTACTTCTATCTGTCGGGCTTTCCGTGGGGGCGCTGGCCCTCGGCCTGATACTCACGCGCGGGGTATTTGCATGAGCGGCGTTCAGATGATCATAGTCAAGGAAGACGACGACGATCAGCGCATTGACAGATGGCTGCGCCGGATGTTCCCCCATGTCAGCCAGGGGCGCATCGAAAAGATGTGCCGCAAGGGCGAGCTGCGGGTGGATGGAGGCCGTGTAAAGGCGTCGAGCCGCGTGATGGCCGGCCAACAGGTGCGCATTCCGCCGCTGGCTGACAGCCAACATCGGCCAGCGCCCATGCAAACGCGGATTTCCGATGCCGATGTCCGCATGATCCAATCTTGCGTAATCTATCGTGATGACGATGTACTGGCGCTGAACAAACCAGCGGGTCTTCCGGTCCAGGGGGGCAGCGGGCAGGCGCGTCATGTCGATGGCATGGCGGGCGCGTTGCGGTTTGACGCAGAAGAAAACCCGCGTCTCGTCCACCGGCTCGACAAGGATACCTCCGGCGTTCTTCTGTTGGCGCGGACGCGACAGGCGGCCAAGGGGCTGACCGCAGCGTTCCGGCATCGTAACACGCGCAAGATCTACTGGGCGCTCGTGGCTGGCGTGCCGACGCCCTACCTGGGCGAAATCAAGACCGGTCTGGTCAAGGCACCGGGGCACGGGCAGGGGGGCGAGGGTGAAAAGATGATCGCCGTTCACCCTGACGAGATCAACGCGACGCCCGGCGCCAAACGCTCGCATACGCTCTATGCCACGCTTTATCGTGTGGCCGGGCGCGCGTCCTGGGTGGCGATGGAGCCGATCACCGGCCGCACCCATCAGTTGCGCGCGCATATGTCAGAGATCGGCCATCCGATCATCGGGGATGGCAAATATGGTGGCTCCGGACAGGACAACATGGGCGATGGATGGGGCGCGCAATTGGGCGGCATCATCAGCAAGAAGCTGCACCTGCACGCCCGGCGCCTGTCATTCGAGCATCCGGTCAGCCGCAAGGCTGTGACCTTTACCGCGCCGTTGCCAGATCACATGAAGGACAGCTGGGACACCTTCGGCTGGACCGATGACATGGCCTCGGAGGACCCGTTCGAGGACCTGGTATGACCGATCCGATGCGGCTGGTGATCTTTGACGTCGATGGAACGCTGGTAGACAGTCAGGGGGCCATCGTGGCCGCGATGACCGCATCCTTTGAGGCCATCGGGCTAGGTGTGCCGGAGCGAAGCGAAACCCTCTCGATCGTGGGTCTCTCGCTGGATCATGCGATTGCGCGGCTGGCACCGGAGCAGACGGCCCAGACGCAGGCCCGCCTCGTGAACGGCTATAAGGAGGCCTATCACGCGCATCGCCTCGCCAATGGCGCGGCAGAGGAATCGCCGCTCTACCCGGGAGCACGGGAGATGATTGCCCAATTGTCCAAACGCCCGGATCTCTTGCTGGGGATCGCAACCGGAAAATCCCAACGGGGCCTGACGGCCTTGCTTGACGCGCATGATCTGTTGCGGGTGTTCGTGACAAGGCAGAACGCGGATTTTCACCCGTCCAAACCGCATCCGTCGATGATCACGACCGCGATGGCCAAAGCCGGGGTCGGCCCTGCGCAGACGGTCATGATCGGCGATACCAGCTATGATATGGAGATGGCCCGTGCGGCAAAAGTGCCGGGGATTGCTGTCAGCTGGGGCTATCACGGGGTGCCACAATTGCAGCTTGCCGATCTGGTCGTAGACGCATTTGACGAGCTGCCGGGCGCATTGGACAGTATCTGGAAGGTTTCGGCATGAGCGAGCGTAAGCAAAAGCGATTCTGGAAAACCACGACAGTGGCCGAGGAGGGCGAAGGGTTTGCCGTGGCGCTGGACCATCGTCGGATCAAGACGCCCGCAAAGGCGGCGTTGCTGCTGCCAACGCGCGTCATGGCCGAGGCCGTGGCTGCGGAATGGGACGCACAGGAGGAAAAGATCAACCCCCTGAGCATGCCGGTCACGCGTTCGGCCAACGCGGCAATCGACAAGGTGCGACACCAGCATGCCGAGGTTGCCGAGATGCTGGCCGCCTATGGCGACACCGATCTATTGTGCTATCGCGCAGAATCGCCGGCGGAACTGGTTGCGCGCCAATCCGATCAATGGGATCCGGCGCTTGACTGGGCACATGAGACCCTCGGCGCGCGGCTGATCCCGCATTGCGGCGTGATCCATCAGCCGCAGTCCGAGGCGGCGCTCGCAAACCTCGCCGCGCCGGTCCATCGCATGACGGAATTCGAACTGGCCGCGTTTCACGATCTCGTCAGCCTGTCCGGTTCATTGGTCCTGGGTTTTGCTGCGGCCAGAAACTGGCGGGATGCCGACGACATATGGCACCTGTCCCGGCTGGATGAGATATGGCAGGAAGACCAGTGGGGCGCGGACGAAGAGGCGCAGCAGCAGGTCGAGATCAAACGCCGCGCCTTCCTACACGCAAAGCGGTTCATGGACCTTTGCCAATCAACGATGCAGTGAGCCTGCATGCGGCTGACCCAGGGGCAACTCTGCGTTTGCACATTGATTTGTTGGTTCAAAGGCTTGACGTTTGTGGATGAATGCGCCCAAACTCGGCCCCACTGAAGGGGGCAGCCCTTTCTTCGGTGTATCTATCGGTATCTCAGGTACCGGGCAAACCGCCCAGAACCAGGGCGGAAAATCAGGAAGAGGTAATCATGAAAAAATCCGTACTTTTTGGCGCACTTACGGTCGCCGGCGTCGCAGCGGGGGCCGCTGCAGCTGGCACGTTGGATGACGTCAAGGCACGTGGCAAGCTGAACTGCGGCGTCGTAACAGGTCTGGCCGGCTTTGGCGCGCCAGATGCAAATGGCGAATGGAAAGGCTTTGACGTCGATATCTGCCGCGCGGTCGCTGCGGCGGTTTTGGGCGACGGGACTGCGGTCGAATTTGTGCCGACAACCGCCAAAACCAGATTTACTGCGCTGGCTTCGGGTGAAATCGACATGCTGGCCCGGAATACAACCTGGACATTCTCGCGGGACGTTGATCTCAAGTTTGATTTTATCGGCATCAACTACTATGACGGCCAGGGCTTCCTGGTTCCCAAGGAACTGGGCGTAAGTTCGGCCAAGGAACTCGACGGAGCCACCGTCTGCATTCAGACCGGCACCACGACCGAGCTGAACCTCGCGGATTTCTTCCGCACCAACAACATCAGCTATGAGCCGGTTCCGGTGGAAACCAACGCCGAAGGCCAGCAGCAATATGTTGCAGGGGCATGCGATGCCTATACGACCGATGCTTCGGGCCTTGCTTCGACACGTGCGACCTTTGAAGATCCGACCGCACATGTGATCCTGCCGGAAATCATCTCCAAAGAGCCTCTTGGCCCGCTTGTCCGTCACGGGGACAACGAATGGGGTGACGTGGTCCGCTGGACGCTCAACGCGCTGATCGCGGCCGAAGAACTGAACGTGACATCGGCCAATATCGGTGAGCTGAACGCAGGCACCGACAATCCCGAAATCAACCGCCTTCTGGGGACCGAAGGGACCCTCGGCGAGATGCTCGGATTGAATGCCGACTGGGCCCAGAAAGCGATCCTGGCCGGTGGCAACTATGGCGAGATCTTTGCCAAGAACATCGGTGAAACCACTCCAATCGGCTTGGCGCGCGGTCTGAACGCGCAGTGGACCGACGGTGGTCTTCTGTATTCGCCGCCGTTCCGGTAAGAAGCCAGACCAAGGGGCGCAAGTTATCTTGCGCCCCGTTTCTTATCCAGACTAAAGAGTTCGATCTTCGACGAGCGGGGACAAACCCTGCCGAAAGAAGAGATCGGAGGAAACAGGGATACAATACATGACGACTATTACGGATCCACCGACAGAGCAGTTTCGCCTATCGATGCTGGTTAACGATACTCGGTACCGCTCGGCAACATTTCAGGCAATCGCTGTGATCTTGCTCGTCGCGTCCATTGCATATCTTGGCTCGAACCTTGCCAAGAACCTGCGAGAAGCCGGACTGAACATTTCTTTCAATTTTCTCAGTACACCGGCCGGATATGACATCAACCAGACCCTGATTTCCTACAACAATCAGGATTCCAACTTGCGTGCTGCGTTTGTCGGTATCCTGAACACACTGCTTGTTTCATTCCTGGCCTGTATCACGGCAACGATCCTGGGCGTGTTCGCAGGTGTCCTGCGACTGTCCCAAAACTGGATCGTTCGCAAGTTGATGGCAGTCTATGTCGAGATTTTCCGCAACATCCCGCTGCTGATCTGGATCCTCGTCATTTACGGGATCATGACTGTTTCGATGCCGGGCCCACGGGCCTTCAGAGGCGATGACGCGACCTCGTCGATGATTCTGGATGCGGTGGCCTTCACCAATCGCGGTGTCTATATACCGGCGCCCGTCTGGGGTCCAGGTTCGATGGTGGTGGCCGCGGTCTTTGTGCTGTCTGTCTTTGGCATGTTTGCCTATCGGCGGTACGCGACCAAGCTCTTGTATGACACCGGACGCCTGTTGCCGATGCTCTGGCCGAGCGTGGCAATTTTCTTTGTGCCGTCGGTGCTTGCCTTCTTTATCATGGGCTCTCCGATCGGGTTGGAATACCCGGCCCTCAAGGGGTTCAACTTTCAGGGCGGACTGAAGATCGGCGCGCCGTTGATCGCGCTCTGGTTTGCGCTTTCCGTCTACACCGGTGCCTTTATTGCCGAAAATGTGCGTGCTGGCATTCAGGCGGTCAGCAAGGGCCAGACCGAAGCTGCCGGAGCTCTTGGATTGCGCCCCGGTCGAATCATGAATCTGGTGGTGCTGCCGCAGGCGCTCCGGGTGATTATTCCCCCATTGATCTCTCAGTATCTCAACATCACCAAGAACTCGTCCCTCGCGATCCTGGTCGGTTATGCCGATATCACCGCGACATTGGGTGGTATCACGATGAACCAGACCGGGCGCGCCATTGAATGCGTTTTGCTGCTGATGCTGTTTTACCTGGTCATTTCGCTGTGCATCTCGCTTGTGATGAACATCTACAACAATGCAACCAAATTGCAGGAGCGGTGAGGGATGTCAGAAAACAACAATAAACCCGCCGTCGCGTTCGTCAGGGATACACCCATTCCCGCCTCCGCTCCGCCCAGCAACGCCGCCGGGCCAATCAGATGGGTGCAGGACAACCTGTTCTCGTCTTGGGGAAATGCATTTCTGACGATCGTTTCGCTTTATGTAGTCTATGTTGTGCTCAGCTCGGTTCTGCCATGGATGCTTGGCGGGGTTTGGAACACCAGCTCACTCGCGGAGTGCCGCGACGTGCTGAATGGCCGTTCGGCGGCATGTTTTTCGGTGCTGTCCGAACGTTGGAACCAATTGATGTTCGGTTTCATCTACCCGTCCGAGTTCTATTGGCGGCCGACCCTGGCCTTCTTTCTGATGCTGATTGCCGCCGCACCGGTGCTGTTCTTTGATCTGCCTCGCAAGATGTTGATCTTCACCGGTCTGTTTCCATTCATCGCGTTCTGGCTGATCTGGGGCGGGACGATCCTGTCGCCGCTTCTGGCGCTGGTGGGCTGTTTGCTGGGCTATATGGCGTACAGCAAGCTGGTCACCCGAACCTTCGCAGCCGGGTTCTTCGGCGGGATCGCCGTGGCGACTCTGGTCTGGTGGATCGGCGGATTGCTCATCCCCGAAAACGCATCGGAAAACGCGATGCTGCCGGCCGTGGCAAGCCGGGATCTGGGTGGCTTCATGCTGAACATGATGCTGGGCGTGACGTGTGTTTCACTGTCTGTCCCGCTTGGCATTGCGCTCGCCCTGGGGCGGCAATCGGACTTGCCAGTAGTCAAGGGGATCTGCGTGATCTTCATCGAGTTCATTCGCGGCGTACCGCTGATTACGCTGCTGTTCGTTGCGAGCGTGATGTTGGCCTACCTGTTCCCGCCCGACGCGACGGTCGACCTGTTCCTGCGCGTCGTCATCATGATCACCATGTTCTCCGCGGCCTATATCGCGGAAGTGATCCGGGGTGGGCTTGCCGCGTTGCCAAAGGGCCAGAAGGAAGCCGCCGACAGCCTCGGGCTGGACTATGCTCAGGCCATCCGGCTGATCATCCTGCCGCAGGCGCTCAAGATTTCGATCCCCGGCATCGTCAACGTGGCCGTGGGGCTGTTCAAGGACACGACTCTGGTTTCGGTGATCTCGATGTTCGACGTCGTCGGAATGATCAGGGGCCCGCTTTTGGCGTCGACGGAATGGAACGGGGTGTACTGGGAGTTGTTCCTGTTCGCCGCGATTCTGTTCTTCATCGTTTGCTACAGTATTTCACAGTATTCGCAGTGGCTTGAACGCCGCCTTGCGACAGATCATCGATAGAGAGGGCTTGAAAATGGCCGAAACAGCACGTTTGCAGGTATCCGACGAAGTCGCGATCAGCATCACCAATATGAACAAATGGTACGGTGCGTTCCACGTTCTGCGAGACATCGATCTGACGGTCTATCGCGGCGAACGCATCGTCATCTGTGGCCCGTCCGGTTCGGGAAAATCAACGCTGATCCGGTGTATCAATGCTCTGGAGGAGCATCAGAAGGGCAGGATCATCGTTGACGGAACCGAGTTGTCATCAGACCTCAAGAACATCGACAAGATCCGGTCCGAGGTCGGCATGTGCTTTCAGCACTTCAACCTGTTTCCGCATTTGACCATTCTTGAAAACTGTACACTGGCGCCGATCTGGGTGCGCAAGATCCCGCAGAAAGAAGCCCAGGAAACGGCGATGCATTTCCTCGAAAAGGTGAAAATTCCGGATCAGGCGGACAAGTATCCGGGCCAACTGTCTGGCGGACAACAGCAGCGTGTGGCGATTGCACGATCCCTGTGCATGCGGCCACGGGTGATGCTGTTTGACGAACCGACATCGGCGCTGGACCCGGAGATGATCAAAGAGGTTCTCGACACCATGATCGAGCTGGCCGAGGAAGGGATGACAATGCTCTGTGTCACCCATGAAATGGGTTTTGCGCGGCAGGTCGCGAATCGCGTGATCTTCATGGATGCGGGGCAGATCGTTGAACAGAACGAGCCGGAAGAGTTCTTCAACAACCCGCAGAGCGAACGGACCCAGCTGTTCCTGAGCCAGATTCTGGGTCACTGACAAGCATCACGGTCAAGAAATTCACAAGGCGGGGCAGGAGACTGGCCCGCCTTTGTTCTATCGTGCCTCTGGCAGCAACAGGACTCGCAGATCTCTCCGAAATGGTTCAGGCCAAGAGTTCACGAGGCACCACGAAATCCAATACACGACCGGTACGGGTTTCAACGTCATCCCAGCCCTGAATGTCGAATTCCATGACCACGGTCGCCCCGGTTGGAAAATCGGAAAAGCGCGGGTGTTTGGGGGCGGTTGCCGCCATGTCCTGTGCGAACTCACTGATGCCCGGATTGTGACCGATCATCAACACGGTCGCTCCGACTGCGGTTTCCAGAACCAACTGCAATTCCGCAGCGTCCGCGTGATACAGGGTACGGGTGAACTCTGCGTCCAGCGAAAGGCCAAGCCCTGCGAATGTCTCGCGCGTCCTTGTCGCGGTCGAGACGAGCGCCTGATCGGTTTGCCAGGGTTTGTCGGACAGCCATTCGCCAAGTGCCTTGGCAGAGCGCTGGCCGCGTTTGTTGAGTCGGCGGTCGTGGTCGGCGAGCGTATAGTCATCCCAGCTGGATTTGGTGTGGCGCATCAGGATCAGGGTGCGGGTCATTTCGGATGGAACGCTTTCATGTGAAGGGCGGATTGCTTTGCGCGGCGTCCGGCGCCGGCGCTGATCGGACAGGCGCGTCGGGCGGCGCAGCCGTTCATCATACAGTCCTGTCCCGCCGCCGTGTCCAGATAAGCATGACAGGCAGCAACATCATAGGGCTGTGTTTCGCTGAGCGCGCCCACCGGGCAGGCACTCGTGCAGGGGCGGGTTGCGCAGGTGTGACAGGGATGTTCGGCCTTGCCCGCGGGCAAGGGCAGTTCGGCAGCAAAGTGCAATGCTCCACGGTACGAGATCATCAGCCCGACCGTGTCATGCACCAGCATGCCAGTGGGGCTTGAAAAGGCGCGATCCGATTTCTGTGCCCAGTCAACAAAGGGCGCAAAGGGAGGCCCGCCAAAAGGAAAGAGCGGCCTCGCATCAAATCGATTGGCCAGCAACGAGATCACACGCTTTGACCACCGATCAACGGGATCGGCAAGGCCGTCGAGCGCTTCGGGGGCGGCAGTGAAGACCGGCCAGAACCCCGGTCCACAGCCTAGCAGAACAAGCGTGCCGCCTGTCAACTCGCGCGCCTGTACCCGGTCGGGGTGTAGCGCGCCCATCATCAGGAGCCCGTGATCGACGAGGTCAGCGTTCAGGCGACCAAGCGGCGATGGGTCTACCGATGCTGCTGTGTTCAACCTCCGCATTGATCAGTCCGGTCGGATAATGGAGCCAGCGCCATGTTCCGTAAACAGCTCCAGCAGGCAGGCGTTGGGTGCACGTCCGTCCAGAATGACTGCTGCCCTTACGCCACCTTCGATCGCGTCCAGAGCGGTTTCTGTCTTGGGGATCATTCCGCCCGCGATCACACCGTCACGTGTCATCTGCCGGATCTGCTCTGTCTTGAGTTCTGTCACCACGGCGCCTTCGGCATTCTTGACGCCTGACACATCGGTCAGGAGCAACAGGCGGTCCGCCTTCAGCGCCCCGGCAATCGCGCCCGCCGCCGTGTCACCGTTGACGTTGAAGGTCTCGCCATCCCGGCCCGCCCCCAGTGGTGCAATCACCGGAATCATGTCGCGCTCAAACAAAGTGTGCAACAGTTTGACGTCCATCTCGGCCGGAGTTCCGACAAAGCCAAGCGACGGATCGGTCTGGTCGCAAACCATGAGGTTCGCATCCTTGCCCGATATCCCGACCGCGCGTCCGCCCTGCCGGTTGATCGCCTGCACGATTCGCTTGTTGACCAGGCCCGAGAGCACCATCTCGACAACCTCGACCGTGGCGGTGTCGGTGACACGCTTGCCATTGACGAATTCGGATTTGATGTCCAGTTTCTTGAGCAATGCGTTGATCATAGGCCCGCCGCCATGCACGATCACCGGGTTAACGCCGACTTGCTGCATCAACACGATATCGCGGGCGAAACTGTCCATCGCGTCGTCGCTGCCCATGGCGTGGCCGCCGAGTTTGATCACAACAATGGCACCGGTGTACCGCTGCAGGTAGGGCAGGGCGCTTGACAGCGTTGCCGCCGTGGAAATCCAGTCACGGTTCATTTGTCGGGTCTTCATATTGCTCATCCGTTCGTGACAGGGATGTCATGGTTTGCCGCATGCCTGCAAGGGCTCAGATCAGACCCGCGATGATGGCGCGCAGCGTGGCGATCCCGTCGCCTTTTTCAGACGAGGTCAGAACAATCTCGGGATAGGCGGCGGGGTGCTTTGCAAGCGCGGTGCGCACCTGCGCAAGCACACGGTCGCGATCCTTGGCCTTCACTTTGTCCGTCTTGGTCAGAACACATTGAAACGTCACCGCGGCGCTGTCGAGCAACGACAGGATTTCCGCATCGACGGGTTTGACCCCATGCCGCGCATCAATCAGCACGAAAGCCCGCCGCAGGGTCTGGCGGCCCGACAGGTATTGCTTCAGCAGCCGTTGCCATTTTTCGACGACGGGAAGCGGCGCATTGGCAAAGCCGTAGCCGGGCAGATCGACAAGGTAGAGGTCGGGGCCTTGGGTAAAGAAATTGATCTCTTGCGTTCGCCCGGGCATGTTGGAGGCCCGTGCCAGCGCCTTTGTCCCGGTCAGCGCGTTGATCAGCGTCGACTTGCCGACGTTGGACCGCCCGGCAAAGCAAATCTCGACCCGGTCCGCAGGGGGCAGGCCCGACATGGCCACGACACCTTTGACGAATTCGGATTCGCGGGCAAAGAGCAGGCGCCCGGCCTCGGCGGTGGGGGCATCGGGCGTTTCAGCCTCGGGAAACGTCATCTGCATCAGAGCACCTGCACCCGGTCACCACGGGTCATGGCACCGCCGCGCACGACTTCGGCGCGCACGCTGAAATCCTGATGGCCCCATGTGCCGAGCGTTCCCAATGTATCGGCATCGCGCTGTCCTGTCTCGGGATTGGCGGTGGTCGCGGCGCAGCGATCGGTGCGCTCGCGTACGCGCAATACCGCCTCGCCAATCTGCACTTCACGGTCCATCCAGTCGAATTCTTCCCACTCCGGGACACCTCCGAACCAGACATTGCCGCGCCAGCGATGAATGGAGAGGTCGCGCCCGATCCGCTGCTCTACCACACGGTGGCTGGCCGCATTGCATAGTGTTATTGATGGAAAATCGCTGTCGGTCATGCCACGTCCATCGACCCGAATGACCCGGGCGGATGCCGCGCGGTGCGCCGGCATCAGCGGAGTCACCCAGGCGATCAGGGCCGCTTCGTCCTGCTCGGGTGCAACCGTGATGTCATCTAGTTCAGGGTGTGACAGCGTGACAGTCCCTTTGGCCTCGTCCAGCCGCGAGGTGATCGCCATCAGCCCTGGCGCCTTGGCCACCCGGCTGAAGTTTGCACAGCTGGCCCAGGCGTGCCCGTCCGCCTTGCTGTGCTCATGTGCAACCGCCCAGATGCGATCGCCGGGCATGGTCTTGCCCGCCGTCAGCGTCACGGTGGCCACCTCTTCGCGCCCGTGGCTCTTGATAGGATGCCGCCAAAGGCTGGTGACTGTTCCGCTCATTCCTTTTCCGACTTTGCCTTCTTGGAAAAGCCCGACTTGATGTTGCCGAATACGTCCGGCTTGTAGCCTTGGCTACGCATGATCAGGTATTGTTGCGTGAACGTAATGGTGTTGTTCGCGATCCAGTACACGACCAACCCGCTGGCAAAGCTGCCAAGCATGAACATGAAGACCCAGGGCATCCACGCAAAGATCATTTGCTGCGTCGGATCGGTGGGCGCCGGGTTCAGTTTTTGCTGCAGCCACATGGATATACCAAGCAACAGGGGCAGGATGCCGATAAAGATCGTTGCCATCAGCGTTCCGGGCTCTGGACCCGCGAAGGGCAGCAGGCCAAAGAAATTCATGATCGACGTCGGATCCGGGGCCGACAGGTCCTGGAAGGGGCCGAACCAGGGGGCCTGGCGCAATTCGATGGTGACAAAGATCACCTTGTAAAGAGAGAAGAAGATCGGGATCTGCATGAGGATGGGCAAACATCCGGCTGCGGGGTTCACCTTTTCCTTCTTGTAAAGCTCCATCATGCCTTGCTGCATTTTCTGCCGGTCGTCACCCGCAGCTTCTTTCAGCTTTTCCATCTGCGGCTGCAGTTCCTTCATCTTCGCCATCGAAACATAGGATTTATAGGCGAGCGGGAACAGAATAGCCTTGATGATCAGGGTCAGGCCGATGATCGACCACCCCATGTTGCCGATCAGCGCATGGATATTGTGCAAGAGCCAGAAAATCGGTTTGGTCAGGAAAAAGAACCAGCCCCAGTCAATGCTGTCGACAAAGTTCTGGATGCCATCCTTTTCATAGTCACGCAGAACTTCCCATTCTTTCGCTCCGGAAAAGAGCTGGGTCGTGACGCTGGTGTTTTGTCCGTCGGCCACCGTTTCGGTCGAGAGCTTTGCCGTGGTCTGGAAGATGTTCCGGGTGGTATCGTGCAAGGCGCTCACCTTGAACGCGGTGCCCGGTTCCGGAATGAGTGTCGACATCCAGAAGTGATCTGTGAACCCGATCCAGCCATTTTCGGAGATGGCGGTTTCCGTTGCTTCTGCCGCTGGGAGCATGTCATCGTAGTCGATTTCGGCCAATGTGCCGTCGGCCATCGACACGACACCTTCGTGCAGAATGAAAAAATTCTTCAGGTCCGCAGGTTCGCCGTGCCGGGCCAGGATGCCATACGGCGCAAGGCTGACGGTTGCACCGGTATTGTTCTCGACCGATTGGACGACGGTAAACATGTATTCATCGTCAATCGCCAGTTCGCGCCGAAAGGTCAGGCCATTGCCATTGTCCCAGGCCAGGGTCACGGGGCTGTCTGCGGTCAGCGTATCGCCGGATTCCACTACCCATTCGGTGTTTGCGCCCGGAACATCGTCAAGCGTCAGGCCCGCACCCGGTGCCCATCCGTACAGCGCGTAGTAGGCTGACGGGGTGCCGACCGGGGAGAGGAGTTTGACAATCGGCGAACCCGCTGCGCGGGTTTCGCGATAGTCCTTCAGTGACAGATCGTCGATCCGACCGCCAAGCAAGGACACGCTTCCGATCAGACGAGGTGTATCGATCTTGATTCTGGCGGACTCCGACAGTGTTTCCTCGCGGACCTGGGCCTGCGCCGCAGGTGATGCCGGAACGTCGGCCGTTGTCGGGGCAGCGGCGAGCGCTTCGCCCTCGATATTCTGGGTCATAGCGTCGGGTTCGGGAACTGGCTCCGGTTCCGGGGGAGGGAATAGCACGAACCAGACGAGGATCACCACGAAACTGAGCGCGGTTGCGAGGATAAGATTCTTGTTCTGATCGTCCATCGGGGACAGCCACCTTGTGCATTCTACGACAGGGTGGGTTCAACAGAGTAGCGCCGGGAAGGTCAAGCGAATTCGCCCCGTTTCCCGCTGTTGCGGGAGTCTGCGTGCCGCGAACTATCCCGCATCACGGCCGATTCGGGGTGCGGTGCGCAGTTTTGCCGTGTGGCCTGCGACCCATTCGAGCGTCTGTTCGAACGGCATAGGCCGCGCAATTCCATAACCCTGAACGTGATCACAGCCAAGCTGTGCGAGCAGGGCATGTTCGCCGACGGTTTCGACACCTTCGGCCAGGGTCTCCAGATCCAGCCTCTCCGCCATCGACAGGATTGCCCCGACAAGCCGCTGTTGTTCCGGATCACGATCCGCTTTCGTGACAAATGACCGGTCGATCTTGATACGCGACACCGCAAAGCGCCGGATAGCCGCAATCGACGCCTGCCCAGTGCCGAAATCATCTAGATCGATGCGACAGCCAAGCTCTGCCAATCCGGCGATGTTGCGTGTGACGATGTCATCCGGACAATCCGCAAAGACGGTTTCCAGAATCTCGACCGACAGGCGCTCGGGCGCGATATCAAATCGGTCGAGTTCCCAGCGGATCTTGTCGACAAGACCGGGATTGCGCAATTCATCGGTTGCAAAATTCACCCCGACGCGCGGGACGTCCAGACCGGCGCTGTCCCACGCCTTGAGTGCCGTCAGTGCCTGATAGAGCATGACCTGGCCGAGCCGTTCCATCAGCCCCGCTTCTTCCAGCACCGGCAGAAAGGTGTCGGGCGCGATCAGGCCGTGGGTCGGGTGTGTCCAGCGTGCGAGGGCCTCAAAGCCGGTGACCTTGCCGGTATCCGTTGAAATCTGGGGTTGATACCAGGGCTGTATCCGCCCGTTTTCGAGGGCGTTGGCGGCATCATCGCGCAAATCCGAGCGCAGGTTGGATTTCCGTCGTGTCTCCTCGGAATAGGCGCGAATCGAAGAGGCAGAGACCTGTTTCGCCTCGGTGAGCGCATCCGAGGCCGCCGCGAGCCATTCCTGCCCGGTGTCGCCCGGTGCGCGGCTGTGCAGGCAAAACCCGATCGAACACGACAGGTAGACCGACAACCCATCCACCGAAATGGGTTCTTCGACAGCAGATTGCAGGCGGCCGGAAATCTGGATGCAAAGCTCGAGGTCCAGCTGCTGCACCGGCATCAGGCAGACGGCAAAGCGGGAGTCGCCCATGCGTGCGATGGTATCGCCATCTCGCAGGACCGATACCAGTCGGACGCCGCTGCGTTGCATGATCAGGTCGGCCGCGGCTTGTCCGTGACGCTCAATCGTCTTGCCATACTCGTCAATCTCCAGAACGAAACAGGCAGAGCGCAGTCCCGGCGTTGCGGCAGACCCGTAGACCTGTTCGAGTGTTGCATCAAAGCCGTCGCGCAGCATCAGGCCGGTGACACTGTCGCGCGCGACAAGGGTCCGCACAGGTCGGTCGCCAAACCCGCCGGACGCCGCAAATATCAGGGGAAATCCCAGCGAGACCAGGATCAGCGCCAATTCACCTCCGAACCAGAAGGCGGCGAGGGTGATCGCCGGCAGGAACGCCAGAATCGGCGGGCCGGTCAGGATCGGAGCGATCCGGTCCTGCAATCGGGTCAGCAGGCCGAGCGACGGATTGGTCATGACTTTACCTTTCGCAAACTGGCGGCGCGCGCACAGTGCACCCTAGGTGTCGGTCTCTGACCTTGGGGTTAACGCAGTCTCGGAATTTCCTGCGGATTTTCCGAATTGCGGCCCGGATCACGCGACAGGCCGGCGAAATCAAAGAGGTTCGGGTCCAGCAGATGCGAGGGCCGGGCATTCATCAGGGCGCGGAACATGACCTGCCGCCGTCCCGGGCTGTTGGCTTCCCAGCCATTGAGTATCTGCTTTACCTGCTGGCGTTGCAGGCCGTCCTGGCTTCCGCAGAGATCACAGGGAATGATCGGGTAGCGCATGGCAGAGGCGAATTTTTCGCAATCGACCTCGGCAACATGCGCGAGCGGGCGATAGACGAACAGATCGCCTTCCTCGTTCACCAGCTTGGGCGGCATCGTCGCGAGCCGGCCACCGTGAAAGAGGTTCATGAAAAACGTTTCCAGAATATCGTCGCAGTGATGCCCCAGAACGACCGCTGAACATCCTTCTTCGCGCGCGATTCTATATAAATTTCCACGCCTTAGACGTGAACACAGGGCGCAGAATGTACGCCCCTCGGGAACCTTGTCGACAACGATGGAATAGGTGTCCTGAAATTCGATCCGGTGCGGTACCCCCATCCGCTTCAGGAACTCGGGCAGCACCGTGGCGGGAAACCCTGGTTGTCCCTGATCCAGATTGCAGGCAAGGATATCGACGGGCAGCAGGCCGCGCCATTGCAACTCGTGCAGGACGGCAAGGAGGGTGTAGCTGTCTTTGCCTCCGGACATGCAAACCAGCCAGCGCGGGCGTGGCGTGGCTGGATCGCCGTCACGATTTTCGATCATCCCGTAGGCTTCGATTGCCTCGCGGGTCTGGCGAACGATGCGCTTGCGCAGCTTCTTGAATGCCGTGCTCGTGGGGGCACCGGAAAAAAGCGGGTGGATATCGTCATCATGATCAAGCATGCGCCCGCATTATGCCATTTTGAATCGAGTTTGAATGAGATTCTGTGTCCCGCAACCAATTTCAGCGCAGTGGGCGGGCACCCTGAAAGAACGGGAGACCGAAAACATCAATCACGGACGCCACAGAAAATCGTCAGCGTCCCGGATCGCTGACGATAGGGGCCTCAGCCGGTCAGCCCAAGCCGATCGAGAGTTTCCGCAAGCCGACTGCGCCAGACCGCGCCGAGTTCGCCATTGGTCCGGTGCCGCAGGCCCCAATTCCGCAGCTGCTCAAACCGGTTCTGCGGCACATCGCCAAAGATCGGATCGATGCGCGGACGCCAATAGGCAACAGATGCCGCGATGTCATCGATTTCGCCAGATTGGATCAGTTTTTCGCAACCTTCTATTGCGAGTTCTGTGTGTCGCTTTTCGCGTGGGGCGGCTTGGCGGATGGCCTCGGCGAAGGGTTGGTAGGAAGAGGTGAGGAATTCGGACAGTTGCACGTCGACGGCAAGGCCCATGAGCATGTTCATGACGACGGCATCGACCCAGCCGTGCAGCGGGTAGTTCAGCACGGACAGCCGCATGTCATGGGCGTTGCGCGCGGTGCCGGGGGCGGTGTCGCGGGGCAGGCGGTCTGACCAGGGGTGATGATTGGCATAGCGATCGGTATCGGCGCCGAATTCTCCCATGAGGTTCAGAACCTTGTCGGCATTGTCGGTTTTTTCCAGAACAATCCGCGCCGCGGCGATCCGTTCCTTGATACCGGGGCCCTCGTTGATCACGTCGGCAAACCCGGCCGCCCCGGCCAATTCGCTGTCAACGAAGGTGGCCATGATCTTCATCAGCTCTGCACGGTACCGTGTCGGAACGTTTGCAGGGTTGGTCAGACGGCCGCCCTTGGCAAGGTATTCGGTGATATCCATCGTATCGGTCATGGTCGGCTCCTATTGATCGAAATCCACGACCACACGGTCGGTGACAGGATAGGATTGGCAGGACAGCACATAGCCCTGCGCCACCTCGTAGTCCTCAAGCGCATGGTTCGCCAGCATCTCGACCTCGCCTTCCAGAACCTTGCATTTGCAGGTCGAACAGACTCCCGCCTTGCAGGCATAGGGGGCGTCCAGCGCGTTCTCGAGCGCCGCATCCAGCACCGACTGGTCCTTGTCCATCGTAAAGCTGCGGGACGCGCCGTCCATGGTGATGGTGGCCTCGGTCGATTTGGCCACTGCTCCGCCGGTGGCGCTACTGGCCTTGCGTTTCAGACGTCCGGGCTGGGCGCTGGCAAAGAGTTCGAACTTGATCTGATCGTCGGTCAACCCGTGCTCGCGCAAGGCGGCCGCGATGCCCAGCATCATCGGTTCCGGCCCGCAGATGAAGGATGTATCGATGCTTTCGATGTCGATCCAGTATTCAAACAGCGCCTTGCACTTGTCGGCATCAACCCGGCCGGTGAAAAGGTCGATGTCCTGTGCATCGGATTCGAGCACGTGGATCACGGTCAGCCGGCCCATATAGAGGTTCTTGAGGTCCTCCAGTTCCTCCCGGAACATGATCGTGTTCACGCCGCGGTTGGCATAGACCAGCGTAAACGTGCTGCCGGGTTCACGCGCCAGAACGGTTTTCATGATCGACAGAACAGGTGTGATACCCGACCCGCCGGCAAATCCGAGGTAGTTCTTGGGCAGATCCGGGAGGATCGGCGTATGAAAGCTGCCCATCGGCTCCATCGCTTCGATCGTCATGCCGGGGGCAAGCGTCTCGTTGGCCCAGGTCGAAAATGCCCCGCCATCGACCTTCTTGATGCCGACCTGCAGGACGCCATCGTCCTTGCCGGCACAGATGGAGTAGGAGCGGCGCACCTCGGTGCCGTCAAAGTCCTGACGAAAGGTCAGGTACTGGCCCTGGGTAAAGTCGAAATCGCCGCCGTTCACAGGCTTCAGCGTCACGACAACCGCATCGCGGATTGTCCTGGTGACGTCAGTGACGGACAATTGATGAAAACGCGCCATCACATGTACTCCTCAGATGCATTTGAAATAGTCGAAGGGTTCCAGGCAGTCCCTGCATCGCCACTGGGCCTTGCACGGGGTCGAGCCGAACTGGCTGATGCGTTCGACATCACGGCTGTCGCACCGCGGGCAGGCCTCGGGTCCCCCCCCCCCCGCCGGCTGTGGCGGGGCAATGCCGTATTCGATGAGTTTCGCGCGGCCCTTTTCGGACAGCCAGTCGGTCGTCCAGGGCGGGCTGATCTGGGTCCTGATGCGAATGTCCTGCACGCCCCGGTCATGCAGTGCCGTTTCGATATCCATCGAGATGACACGGGTCGCCGGACAGCCCGAATAGGTCGGGGTAACGGCAACCTCCAGGGTGTCTCCGTCCCATGCCACATCGCGTACGATGCCCAGATCAACCACCGAGATCACAGGAATCTCGGGGTCGGGCACTTGCTCGAGCCAGTCCCAGATCTTCTCCGCCGCAGGCTTCATCCTACCACGTCGCTCCGGGATAGGCGCGCTGCAGCCACTGCATCTGTGTCAGCAGATGACCCAGATGCTCGGAATGCTGAAATCCGGTCTTGCCACCCTTGTGCGCAAAACCGCCATCCGGAATGGTCAGCGTCGCATCGGTCAGAACCGCCTCGACACGGGCGTCGAACGCATCGCGCAGCGTTGCCGGGTCCGGCGCGACGCCCGCTTTGGCCATCGCTTCGTCCACCGCGTCGGCGACGAACATCTCGCCGACATAGGGCCAGAGCAGGTCCAGCGCCTTTTGCATCCGCCGATGACTTTCCGAGGTGCCGTCGCCAAGACCGACGACCGTGTCACCAGACCGCTCGACGTGATACTGCACCTCCTTGACCGACTTGGCGGCAATCGCGGCGATCCGGTCGTCGCAGGACCCGGTCAGCGCCTTGAGCATCGCCAGATGCCACGCGTCAAACAGGAACTGGCGCATCATGGTCTGGCCGAAATCCCCGTTGGGCTGTTCGACCAACAGGACATTGCGGAAATCCCAGACATCACGCAGCATCGCCAGATCATCCGCCGACCTGCTCTTGTCCTCCACCTCTCCGGCGAGGCCAAGCCACATCTGCGTCTGACCGATGAGATCAAGCGCGGTATTGGCCAGCGCGATGTCTTCCTCCAGCACCGGCGCGTGACCGCACCATTCGCTGACGCGATGGCCGAGAACCAGTGTGTTGTCGCCCATGCGGCACAGGAATTCAAAAAGCTGAGATTGATCAACGTCCGACATCACATCGCTCCCACGTCTTCGGGGATGTCGAAAAACGTCGGGTGCCGGTACACCTTGCTCTCGGACGGTTCATAAAGCGGGCCTTTTTCCGAAGGGCTGGAGGCCGCGATATGGCGGGCCTCGACCACCCAGATGCTGACGCCTTCGTTGCGGCGGGTATAGACATCGCGGGCGTTCTTGATCGCCATCTCTTCGTCCGGTGCGTGCAGGCTGCCGACATGGCGGTGGCTCATGCCGTGCTGGCCGCGGATGAACACTTCCCAGAGCGGCCATTCATGGCGTTTGGGTTTGGTGCGAGTGTCGGGCGTGTCTGGATATGCGGAATTGGGAGAGCTCATTCTGCGGCCACCTTTCTCATCTTGCGTTTCTCGGCATGGGCCAGAAGACCGTCCCGCACCCATTTACCGTCGTCCCACGCCTTGTTACGTGCGGCCAGGCGTTCGGTGTTGCAGGGGCCATTACCCTGGATCACCTCAAAAAACTCGGCCCAGTCCGGCTCCGCAAAATCATAGCCGCCCTTGTCCTCGTTCCAGGCCAGGGTCTCGTCCGGCACGCTCAGGCCCAGGTACTCGGCCTGCGGAACGGTCTGGTCGACGAACTTCTGACGCAACTCGTCATTGGTGTTCATCTTGATCTTCCAGGCCATCGACTGCGCCGAATGTACGCTATCCTTGTCACTGGGGCCGAACATCATCAGCGACGGATACCAGAACCGGTTCAGCGCATTTTGCGCCATCGCCTTCTGTTCGGCCGTGCCCTGGGCCATCTTCATCATGATGTCGTAGCCCTGGCGCTGGTGAAAGGATTCCTCCTTGCAGACACGGATCATCGCGCGGGAATAGGGGCCAAAGGAGGTCCGCTGCAACGGCACCTGGTTCATGATCGCAGCGCCATCCACCAGCCAGCCGACCGCGCCCATATCGGCCCAGGTCAGCGTCGGGTAGTTGAAGATCGAGCTGTACTTCATGCGCCCGTCCAGCAGCATTTCCGTCATCTCGTCGCGGGTCACCCCCAGCGTTTCGGCAGCGCAATACAGATACAGCCCGTGACCCGCCTCATCCTGGACCTTGGCCAGCAGGATGGCCTTGCGCTCCAGCGTCGGCGCGCGGGTGATCCAGTTGCCCTCGGGAAGCTGACCGACAATCTCGGAATGCGCATGCTGGCCGATCTGGCGGATCAGCGTTTTGCGATAGCCCGCAGGCATCCAGTCTTTGGGTTCGATCTTTTCCCCCGCATCAATGCGAGCCTGAAACGCCCGCGCCTGGGCACTGTCATCGTCCGCATCAGATTCAACCATTTGTGCATACATTCGCTTTCCTCCAGGGTCAGACACGTTCTATAGCCACTTGAATCCAGCTTAGCATATTCATCTGGTAGCCGATATCGGTCTGGCGAGCGTTTCCTCCGCGGATCAGATTGTCGCCAAACATTACTGACCGCACGGTCGGTGTATTTGAGAGTGTGATTCCATGCAAGCCTAAAGTTACAAAAAACCCCATATCGAAAAATTCTGTAACAAAATGATCTGATCTTGCGACTGTCGTACGGTTCGCCGGAGCCGGACGACTTTGCAAACGAGTCACAAACACCACACATTCATGTTCTGACAAGATTTCTTGGTGAAATTGCGCCAAACCCGTTGTAGGCATGGAATGGGGAACGAGGTCGAGTGAGAAAGATGTTTATCAAGCAGTTACCCATACGATGCGCGTGTACTCACAAGAGCGATGTGCGCAGTCAGTTCGCCGCGTTGTGTTACCGCGTTGTCAAGAACAGGGTTGAGATCCTGATGATCACGACTCGGCGATCGGGCCGTTGGATCGTGCCCAAAGGCTGGCCGATGGACGGGATGACCCCGGCCGAATGCGCGGCACAGGAGGCCTGGGAAGAGGCGGGGGCGAAGGGGTACGCTCATGACCATTGTCTTGGGCTGTTTTCTTATAACAAGATGCTGGAGCCCGAAGCGGTCCTGCCCTGCGTGGCCATGGTTTATCCAATCCGGGTCAAGTCACTGGCGAATGCCTATCCCGAGATGAAACAGCGCCGCCGCAAATGGTTTTCGCGAAAGAAAGCCGCCAGTCTGGTCCTGGAGCCGGAACTTGCGCGCATTCTGCGAGATTTCGATCCAAAGTACCTGAAGTGAAAATGCCTCTGACTTGAACTCGGGGCTATTGCGGATATCTAGTCAGTAAGACCATCGCGAGGCACCAGATGATCCAATACGCTTTGAAATGCGCTGAAGGCCATAGTTTTGACAGCTGGTTTCAATCTGCCAGCGCATTCGACAAACTTGTGCAGTCGGGGATGATTTCCTGTGCTGTCTGTGGCGGACCGGACGTGGAAAAGGCGATCATGGCGCCCAGTGTACGCAATGCCCGCAAGGACAGGGACGCGCGCGCCTTGTCCGCGCCGGCCAGCCCGGCGGAACAGGCGCTGGTTGAGCTGCGCAACAAGATTGAAAAGAACTCCGACTATGTCGGCATGAATTTCGCCACCGAAGCCCGCGCAATGCACGACGGTGATGCGCCCGAACGTTCGATCTATGGCGAGGCAAAGATCGACGAGGCGCGCAAACTGCTGGAAGACGGCATACCCGTTGCGCCATTGCCCTTTACCCCCAACCGCAAGACGAACTGAGCCGTTCTCCCGGTATCGCCGAGGCAAGGCGGGCGCCGGTTTGCCTACTTGCTCTTGGCAAACCCCTATCATATAGGCGGGCGAACTGACGGCTAAGGCGCATGGAAAGGCCCGCATCATGCCCGTACTTGTGATGAAATTCGGCGGTACTTCGGTTGCCAACCTCGACCGCATTCGGCGTGCCGCCAAACGCGTCGGTGTCGAAGTGGCCAAAGGCTATGACGTGATCGTCATCGTGTCGGCCATGTCGGGCAAGACCAACGAACTGGTCGGTTGGGTCGAGGAAACCTCGCCGCTGTTCGATGCCCGCGAATACGACGCCGTGGTTTCGTCGGGCGAGAACGTGACCGCCGGCTTGATGGCGCTGACGCTTCAGGAAATGGATGTTCCCGCGCGCAGTTGGCAGGGCTGGCAAGTGCCGCTCCGGACGACGGATGCCCATGCGAGCGCGCGGATCGTCGAGATACCCACCGAAAACATGACCGCGAAATTTGGCGAAGGCATGCGCGTGGCCGTGGTCGCCGGATTTCAGGGGATCGCGCCCGATGGTCGTATCACCACCCTGGGTCGGGGTGGGTCTGATACCACCGCAGTGGCGTTCGCCGCCGCGTTTGGTGCCGAGCGCTGTGATATCTACACTGACGTGGACGGCGTCTATACCACCGATCCGCGCATCACCGACAAGGCGCGCAAGCTGGACAAGATCGCCTTCGAGGAAATGCTGGAGCTTGCAAGCCTCGGGGCCAAGGTGTTGCAGACCCGTTCGGTTGAACTGGCGATGCGATACAATGTCAGGTTGCGGGTGCTGAGCAGTTTTGAAGAACAATCCGACACGGCGGGAACGCTTGTGTGCGAGGAGGAGGAAATCATGGAATCCAAGGTTGTGGCCGGCGTGGCCTATTCCCGTGACGAAGCCAAGATGACACTGCTGTCCGTGGCGGACCGCCCCGGCATCGCCGCGACGATCTTTTCCTCGCTGTCCGAGGCCGGTGTGAATGTCGACATGATCGTGCAGAACATCTCGGAAGAGGGGCGAACCGACATGACGTTTTCCTGTCCCATCAACCAGGTGGCCCGCGCCGAACAGGCGATGGAGCACTCCAGGAAGGCCGGCGCGCTGAACTTTGCCGAACTGGTGGCGGACAAGGATGTCGCCAAAGTTTCCGTCGTCGGGATCGGCATGCGCAGCCACACGGGCGTTGCCGCCAAGATGTTTCAGGTGCTGTCCAACGAGGGCATCAACATCAAGGTCATTACAACTTCCGAGATAAAGATTTCCGTTCTGATCGACCGGAAATACATGGAACTTGCGGTTCAAGCCCTGCATGATGCCTTTGAACTGGACAAGGCAGCTTGAGCACGATCCGCTTGGACTGTCTGTTTTTGAGGAACTGAACCAAGCGTATGGTGGACCGGACCGAAACCGAAAGTCGTAAGCTGCTTGGGCGCTTGCGGGATGCCATGGCAAGCAACGTTGCCGGCCAGGCAAGGCTTGACAAGATCACGCATCTGATTGCGGACAGCATGGGCACCGAGGTCTGCTCGGTCTACCTGTTTCGCGATGAAGAGACGCTTGAACTCTGCGCAACCGAGGGCCTTCAGGCCGAGGCGGTCCATCAGACCCGAATGCGGATGGGCGAGGGTCTGGTCGGGCGCGTGGCGCGAACCGGCGTGATCATCAACACCCCGAATGCACCCTCCGAAAAGGGTTTCCGCTATATGGCGGAAACGGGCGAAGAGAGGTTTTCGTCCTTTCTCGGTTTGCCGATCCAGCGTTTGGGTGAAAAACTCGGCGTCTTGGTCGTTCAGTCCAGGGATGCTCGCGAATTCACCGCTGACGAGGTCTATGGGCTGGAAGTCGTGGCCATGGTGATCGCCGAGATGACCGAACTGGGTACGTTTGTTGGAGAAGGCGCCGCCTTGTCTGCGCGCCACCAGCAGCCGGTCCTGTTTCGGGGAACATCCGCCCAGGAAGGGGCCGCCGAGGGCCATGTCTGGCTGCATGAGCCGCGAGTCGTGGTCGCGAACCCGATTGCCGATGATCCACACCGCGAATTGGAACGCCTCCACGACTCGATCGAGCAGTTGCGGGTCGGAGTGGACGAGATGCTGGAAATGTCGCGCAGCGGAGACAAGGAACAGCTACAGGTTCTCGAAACCTATCGCATGTTCGCCAACTCCAAGGGCTGGACGCGGCGTATGGAAGAGGACATCAGCAGGGGGCTGTCAGCCGAGGCCGCTGTCGAGAAGGAGCAGTCACAAGCGCGCGTACGGATGTCTCAGGTCACGGATTCCTATCTGCGTGAACGGCTGAGCGATCTTGACGACCTGTCAAATCGGTTGCTGCGAATTCTCACGGGGCAGGGGCGCGAAACAGGTGCCGAATTGCCTTCCGACCCCATACTGGTGGCGCGGAATGTCGGGCCGGCCGAACTTCTGGAATATGGGCGAAGCCTGCGCGGCATCGTTCTGGAAGAGGGGTCGGTTGGCAGTCACGCGGCGATCGTCGCCCGGGCGCTTGCGATCCCATTGTTGGTGCACGCCGCCAACATCACCACCGAGGCCCTGAACGGCGATCACATTATGGTCGACAGCGATCAGGGCGTTGCCCATCTGCGCCCGGATGAGAATGTCGTCGCTGCGTTTCGCGACAAGATCGCAATGCAGGCGGATGCGCAGGAACGCTATGCATCAATCCGCAACAAACCCGCAACCACCGAATGCGGCAAGACGATCGAACTGCATATGAATGCGGGCCTGATGGCCGACCTGCCGTCACTGGACGGGTCGGGCGCCGAAGGCGTGGGGCTGTTCCGGACAGAGTTGCAGTTTCTGATTCGCAATCAGATGCCCAAACGGACGGAGCTGGCCGAACTCTATTCCCGGGTGCTGGATTCGGCGCACGGCAAGCGCGTCGTGTTCCGAACGCTGGATATCGGGTCCGACAAGGTGCTGCCATACATGAAGCCGAACGACGAGCCGAACCCGGCTCTGGGATGGCGCGCGATCCGTGTGGGGCTGGACAAGCCGGGCGTCATGCGGATGCAGTTGCAGGCGTTGATCCGGGGGGCAAATGGCCGGCCGCTGACGATCATGTTCCCGTTTATCGCCCAGTTCGAGGAATACCGCGCCGCACGGGCCGAGGTCGACAAGACGATCACCCGGGAAGAACGGCTGGGGCATGTCCTTCCCGAGACGTTGGAGGTCGGGGCCATGCTCGAGACCCCGTCGATGGTCTTTGCGCCCGAAGCCTTTTTTGAAGAGGTCGAGTTCCTGTCCATCGGGGGCAACGACCTGAAACAGTTCTTTTTTGCCGCCGACCGTGAAAACGAACGGGTGCGCCGGCGGTATGACACGCTGAATGTCAGCTTTCTGAGCCTGATCGAACGCATCGTCGAACGCTGTGCGCGGACCGGCACCCGGCTGAGTTTTTGCGGCGAAGATGCAGGACGTCCCATCGAGGCGCTATGTCTTGCCGCCATTGGAATTCGGTCGCTTTCGATGCGCCCGGCATCAATCGGTCCGGTCAAGAGCTTGCTGCGCCGATCAAATCTGGACGAGGTGCGTGACGTCATCGCCGTGGCGCGTGAGAACGGCGACCAGAGTGTACGCCCTGCCGTCATGGAGCTTTTGCGCAACCGGGGATGACACACCGCGCTCGCCAAGTGGCCAAAAGAGCACGGTGGATCAGTGTGACGGGCATCCGCGAGTTTGAATGCCGGCCCCGGCGTCACCAATTCCAACAATCAGGACCAGTTGACGAAAGCGCAAAGCCGCGATCACAGGGCTTGCGACGCGTCAGTGTAGTGGTCCCGGATTTCCGGACAGCTTTGCAGCGATTCCAAGGTGTATCAGGCCCAGGTTTCATGCTGCCATCGGTTGCTGCAGACCCGCCGAGTTCGCGCCCTCCGGCGTTGGCCGATCAGCCGAATGCAGGCGCCTCCTACAGTGCCAGCTATAGTTTTGACGAGATTATGCCGGTAGCGAACCCGCCCATTCGCAACTCTCCGAACAGCCGCTGATACTCCATCTTGGGACAGAGGTTCTGGATCACCGTGACGCCACGTGCTTCGGCCTGTACCGCTGCCTCCGCATGTTCAACGCCGATCTGCATCCAGATCGTTTGCAGGTCCGGAAAGGTCTCCAGCGCTTCGTCGACGATCGGCGGCACTGCTTCGGACCGGCGAAAGATGTCGACCATGTCAACCGCGCGATCGATATCGCGCAAACTGCTGACGACGGTTTGCCCGAACAGCATTTTTCCGGCATGTCCCGGATTGACCGGGATCACGGTATACCCCTTGAGCCCGAGATATCGCGCCACGTAGTAACTGGGCCTGACAGGATTCATCGACACGCCGACCACGGCAATCACCCGGGTTCGCTTCAGGACGTCTTTCAGGAGGGTATCGGAATAGGTGTTCATGTCCGGTCTATACTTGGTTCCGCACCAACAAAAAAGCGCCCAAGGCATTGCCCTGAGCGCTTAGTTCGGAACGAGGGACAGTCAAATGATGCGCGATAGTTCCGTTTCGCGATCCCTACTGATATAGGTGTGCATTCGAAATTTGGAATGACCCTCGCAGATCTGTGATCTGCGCGCGAGTGAGCTAGTCGTTGCGAAGAACCGCGGGCCATTTGGCATCGGCCTCTGCGATGTAGCCGGCCATATCCTCGACCCACCGCCCCCAGACAGCCTTGTTGTGGATCAGATAGAGCTTGCCATCCTCGATTTGATACAGCATCGGGTCCGTTTCCAACACCAGCCCCTGCGCCACTCCGAACGCACAGTAGCCGCCATATTGCGGTGCATAGGCGCGGGGGTTGGCTTCGAACTGTTCCCGGTTCTTGCGTGACACGAATTGCCAGACCGCCCCCTTCCAAACCACCGCGTGCGATGGATCGCCAGGCAGTGGGGTGTCGGCACTGAAATAGGTCACCACGTCATATCCGGCGACGGCCTTTCCGTGCGCGGCACTTATGACGGGTGGCTCCGCACGGGCCATGGACATCGTGCCGATCAGGCCAAGCCACAGTATGGCAAACCAGCCCAGATGCAGGCGCGGGAGAGAGGACATGCTTTTCATGCCGCCACAATGGCGATGGTTGGGCGCGGAGAAAAGGTGCGATACGCAGTTGTGAAAGCCGACTGTCCAAGCTGTGATCAATATTTCAAGGCGTCAGTCAAAGATGTCCTCGATCACGTCAAAGGCTTCGTTGACCAGCTTGGAAAAGACGCTTTTGCGCTTCTTGCGTGATTTCGACTTGCGAGGCTTCGAAGGCTTCGCAGTTCTGGAAGGCAGGCGCTGCGTCAATTCCCGATCTCCGCACCGATCCTTGCGCAGCATCTTGAGGTTGTGGAGCGGGGCGCCGCAGGCCGAACAGGCCAGTTCGTGCCGAACTTCTCCAGACAGCACAAGCGCCGCCCGGGTTCCGCAATAGCAGCATGTGGCAATCTTTGTCGGGCGGGGCATCCGGTCTGCACGTCTCCTTGATCATGGTCCAGATATTCATGCTCCGACCTGAATTCAACGAGGCGGGGGGCGCGTTCAGCCCCGTGAAGCATACAGCGCCAAGGCGGCGGCGTTGGAAACGTTCAACGATCCGAAACCTCCGGCGGCGCGAATCCGCACGAGGTGATCCACCGTATCCTTGGTCTTTGCCCGCAGACCCGGACCTTCGGCCCCGAGGACAAGGGCAACTGCATGATCGGTGCGCCCTTCGAGCGCTTCTTCGATCGTCATATCCGCCTCGCCATCAAGGCCGAGGACGAGGTAACCCATCTTTTGCAGCTCAACGATCGTGTCGGCCAGATTGCGAACCCGCAAATAGGGTTGACGTTCCAGCGCGCCGCTGGCCGATTTGGCCAATGCCCCGGTTTCAGGCGCGGAATGGTGCCGTGTCCCGATCACCGCCGATGCTCCCAGGACTTCGGCGCTGCGCAGAATTGCGCCCACATTGTGCGGATCGGTCACCCGATCAAGCAGGATCACGCGCGGTGCGGCGGCCCCGATGCAGACCTCGCTCAGGCTGCCCCAAGACAGGGGTTTGACTTCGAGCGCCGCACCCTGGTGAACCGAACCCGGATCAAGCGGTGCGGTAAAGCTGCGCGGGTCCGCCAGTTCGGACTCGATCCCGGCCTCGGAAATCGCCTCGGCCAGTTTGGTCTGCGCGTTCAGCGTCACGATCAAGCGCAGTTTCTTGCGGCGCGGGTTGACCAGCGCATCACGCACCGCGTGCAATCCAAAGAGCCAGACGGTTTCGTCGCCGCGTGCTTTTTGGGCCTGTTCCTTTTCAACGACCCATTTAGGTTTTTTCATTGCGCTGACCTTTTGCAAATGAACCGCGACGCGGTTGGCAAATCCACGGATTTTCCTGTTGACGCCCCTTTTGGCCGCTTGTAATCACGCCTTCACGTCAGGCGCAATGCGCGTCTGTCAGTGGGCGACAGGCCGCAAGGTGTGGCAGGGGACTGTAACTCCCTCGCGGAGACGCACGCCTGGTTCGATTCCAGGGTCGCCCACCATTTCGCACTTTTGTGTTGAAATTCCCGCTAACACCTTGAAGGGGCTTTGTTGCGCAAAGGATGTGAAGCCCATACTCCCCCTTTCCCCGGAGGCACTTATCCCACGGGCTCTGTGACAGGTATGGCAAGCGCGGTGTAGCCGTTCAGCACGGCGGCTCGGACTTGGAGTTCGGCAACCTGGCGGTCGAAGTCGCGTGC